>JAOUJL010000116.1 GCA_029883255.1 Candidatus Bathyarchaeota archaeon
CCACTCCAAACAGACAGCAAAACACAAACAAGAACCAAAACAAAACCTAAAAACAACTCTGACATGAGCCACGACCCCCCCTAGGTAGGGGGTCTATAAGAGAGAGAATAAGAAACTGTAAAAAAAATTATAGGGGGGGTCTATAAAAGAGAGACATGCAAATAACGGGACAAACATATGCACATGCTTGAATACCGAAAAAAGGAAAAATTTAAACTCCAAGTCACAACCAGACTAGTTGAGGAGAAATAAACTTGTCAAGTTTTGGAAAAGCAATCGACAAATTTGTCGACAGAATCAAGAGAACCGAAAAACTAACCGAACAAACTCCTTCCACCAGCCTTCCCGCCAAAGTTTACCTAAGAGCTCTACCTCTACGCAACCTTGACGACGTAGACACAGTCAAACGCGAAGTCGAATCAGGAAACATCCTCATCCTAAGAGTCAGCCCACTCGCAAAAAAGAGCATCGAAGACATCAAACGCGCAGTGAACGAGCTATGCAAGTTTACTGAATCAGTAGGAGGAGACATAGCCCGACTAGGCGAAGAACGCGTAGTCATCACCCCCTCCTTCGTTCGAATATGGCGAGAAAAAACTGCTGTCTCAGGAGAGGAAACACCTACCGCAGCTTGACAGTTTCTAAAATCTCTGGCACTGACGTTTCTATGTTAAACCTTCTCCGTAAAAAGTTCGCAAGACCCAAACATTTTGCTCTCTCGCCGTGGCACACAATTATTCTCTCAGGCTTCGGCATGAGTTGGCGGATATAATTAATGATCTGTCTCCTGTCGGAATGCCCAGAAAAGCCATCAATAGTTTCAGCCTTCATATTCGATTTTATGATTTCAATTTTTCCTTCACTATTTATTATAGGCGTTTCCGCTAGGCCCTTTTGTACCCTGCGCCCTCGTGTTCCCTCAATTTGATAACTCACAAAGATTATTGTATTGCGTTCATCTGATGCCAAACGCTTAAAGTAATCTATCACCGGCCCGCCCTCAAGCATGCCGGAAGTCGCTATGATAATGCATTGCTCTCCGTCCACAATTTCTTCTCGGGCACTGGGGTGCTCCACAATGGTGAAATAATCCGATTGAAACGGGTTAACTCCCTCATGCAGAATGCTGTCTCGCACTTCCCTTGCCAAATACTCTGGATAAGCCGTATGGATCGCAGTTGCCTCAGAAATCATGCCCTCAATAAATACAGGCGCTTCCCTCATCAGTCCTCGTCGCATATACCCATCAATGACCAGCATAATCTCTTGAGCTCTGCCGACTGCTGGAACTGGGATTAAAACTTTGCCTCCCATGTCTAAAGTGCTGTTTATAACCGCCGTAAGTTTTTCTTCAACTTCCGCTCTAGATGGCATTACATCTTGCGGAGCTCCATACGTGCTTTCAGTTATTATGGTCTCTACTCTGGGAAACTCTGCGACCGCAGGTTCAAGAAGCATCGTTTTCCCGTATTTGTAATCGCCTGTATAGACAATGTTATGCAAACCTTCTCCAATGTGCAAGTGAACGATCGATGAACCTAAAATGTGTCCAGCGTTGTGAAGGGTTAAACGAACATCTGGAGCTATGTCAGTTACGGCGCCGTATCGCAGGGGGATCGTGTGCAACACAGTTTGCCGTACATCTCTTTGATCGTATGGTGGCATCACCCCTTGTTTACTCGCTACGTCAAGATAGTCTAATTGAAGCAAAGTCATTAGATTTGATGTGGGTGCTGAACAATAAACCGGACCATCATATCCATATTTGAAAAGAAATGGGAGGAAGCCACAGTGGTCTAAATGTGAATGGCTTATTACAACAGCGTCTAACGTGCCTAAATCAAACTGAGGTGCGTCGAGTCTTGGGAAGGTTAAGAGCGAATTTGAGGAGCCTGGGTTTATGCCACAATCCAGTAGGACTTGGCTTTCCCTTGTTTGTACAAGGATGGCGGATCTTCCCACTTGTTGAAAACCACCTAGCGCGGAGATCCGGATGTCTCCGGCTCCGTAAACTGTTGGTCTGAAAATTCTTTCGCCCACTGTACGGAGTATTCTTTCTCGTTCCTTGCTTTCGGTGTGGAGATAATGTCGCATGTGGGCCATGATTTTAGATGGTATTGGAGGGCTCCTTAGAACGCGGGGTCTCCATCTTGATTGTTTTATGATTTCTTGTAGGATAACCCCGTTTTTTCCAATGACCAAGCCGGGCTTTTCAGCTTCGATAATGACCTCGCCGAGGCTGGGGTCAAAACTCATTCCTGAAATTTGTGCTTCTGGAGGAACTACTTCCTGTATGATTTTTTCGGTGTCCTTCTCTGGCAGTCTTACCGAGGGGTCGGAACGTACAACGATTCGTTTTCTGATTAAGTTGACGATGTCTGCGATTACGTAACTTTGTTCGATGAGAACCTCTGGCTTTTTTGTGTAAATGGCTAGAGCTGGGCCTTCAAATTCTATTCGTGTGATTTCTGCTTCTTTAGGGACACGTTCTAATATGGATTGGCTCATTTGTACTTTTGTTTTGTCAAATGTTGTCACGCTTTGTTATCGCTCCTCACGAGCCTCCTAGGATGTTTCCTTTTTCTTCATCGTTTAATTCGTGAAATCCTTTCTCATCTATGATTGCTACGTCGAAGCTGTCTCCGCTTGCAGCGTCTCTTTTCATAGCTGAGTTAACGGCACGCACCACTACAGATAAGAGATCTTTAATTATCATGTTTTCTTTGTATTTGTCTTCCAGTACTCCATAGGCTATGGGAGAACCTGAACCTGTGGCGACGCATTTTTCTTCGGTTAAGCTGCCGAATGGGTCTAACGAAAATATGTGTGGTCCTGTGTCATCGACGCCTCCGACGAGAACTTGGGCTATCAATGGTGCTAGGCGAGCTGAGAACAGTAGGTTTGCGATGAGTCTGGCTGCTGAGTTTATTGGTATTGGGCGTTTGGTGTCTAGTTTGTATAGTTGTGCGTTTGCTTTGAGGATGTCTACTGTTCGTTGTGCGTCGGCGACGCTTCCTGAGATGGTCATTGCTAGGTGGTTGTCGATTTTGTATACTTTTTTTCCTTTTTTGTGGGCTACGAAGTATCCCATTGTTACGCGGGTGTCTGAGGCTAGGATGACTCCGTTTTTGCAGATTACTCCTATTGTTGTTGTTCCTTTTAGTGTTGAGCGATCTGGATTTTGTTGCATTTGTTGTTCCTCTCGGATAATTGTTTGTTCCCAAGAGATTTTCTCGGGAGAAGTGAGAATGATGTATTCATGGAGTGTTTGCATAAAAACTTTACGTTATTTTTTTGTTTTTGTGGTGGTTTGTGAGAAGTTGACTTTTTAGGAATAGCTGTGTTTTCTGTGTGTGTTTTTGTTGCGTTATTTGTATGTCTCTCTCTTTAGACCCCCCTATAATTTTTTTAGTTTTTCACAAAGCTTGTTTTTGTTTGGTTTTTTGAAATTAAGCTTGAGAACGGTTTATCCCACGTCTGGAAAAGACGGGAAAAGGTGGGAAAAGGCTGAAAAAGGTATGAAAAGGTGAGGAAAGGTGGGAATCGACGGCGGCTGTATTGAAGAATGCTGTTTTCATGTGATGTTGCAAACGCGCAGGGTCTTTAACGAGTTCCCCTGCCTATGGGGGTCGTGGCTTGTGCCAGATTTGTGGTTTGGATTTTGTTTCTGAGCTTGCTGAAGGTTCTGTTTACGCGTGGTTACGTGAGTTTTTTGTGAAAAGTTTTATTGTTTTGGCGTAATTATGGTTTGTTGGATGGTGATGGGTTTGGAGAGGGGTTTTGCTGATGAAGCTGATAAGGCTGTTATGTTGTTTAGTTCGGGTTTTAACTGTGCTGAGGCTGTTTTGTCTGTTTTGTGTCAGAGGATGGAGAAGCTAGTAAGTCTTGTGGTAGGGCTGTTCCTTCTGTTGCGACTGGTTTTGGTGGTGGGATTGATAGATCTGGTGGGACTTGTGGGGCTTTGAGTGGGGCTGTGATGGCTGTTGGATTGATGGTCGGGCATCGTAGGGCTGATGATTTGGAGCGGAAGTATATGGTCTATGATTTGGTTTCGGGGATGATTGGGGAATTTGAGAGGGAGTTTGGCTCAAGTTCTTGTAGGGATTTGACTGGGGCTGATTTGAGGGTCGGAGAAGAGCGTCTGAGATTTCGTTCTCAAAAGGTGGAGGATAAGGTTTGTTCCAAGTTTGTTAAGTGGTGTGTGAGCCAGGGGGCAAGGTTGTTGGATGAGCTTAGGGAGGGCTGATAAAGACAGCCACACGCACAACCTTCTACCCGGGTCTGCTATATGATCCAAATAGATTTTTGATGCTTATATCAATGTGCGCATGCGACTGAGAGCATATTTGAAGCCTAATATGCATGTATCAGAGGCTAATATCGTGGGCTGATTTCTCCTATCGTATTTCCATAAAATGGCTAAATCGGCATATTTGTTCAGTGTTAGCACTGGACCCCGATAAGACAGCATCCCTGCAGAATCTCGCTCAGATTGTGTGATGCACAAGACTTTCAAGGAGTGAATGTTATAATGGAAATTGTGGTGTTATGCCTTTATTCATGGTGAGGAAAGAAGCTTTTGACTCGTGCAGATTTGGTAAGAGAGATGTGGATTTGAGAGCAGTCAAGCCTCAATGGAAAAACAGCAAGGCAGGAGACATAGCTACTATCCAATGTGGAAAAGGCCTTCTTAGAAAGAGGATTACGAAGGTTCATAGGGGTTCACTAGCGAGAATCTTTAAAGATGTAAATTATAAGCGAGTATTTCCTGAAGCCTCAACCGTGTTTGAAGCTGTTAAGGCAACGAGAGAATTTTACCCAGATGCAGATGAGTTCATGGCTTTTGAGTTGGAAGATGTCATTTAATCTATGCAGTTATCATTGCAAACTTTTCACTTTCTATAGTTTCTTTTCCGAAACATTTAAAAATGAACATGGATCGAAAAGATAGTTTTGGGGGGAATTGAGTGTCAAGCTCTATTGAGAAGGAAATGTTAGAGGAACTTAAGAAGATTAGGGAAGCTGTTGAACCTAAACCTGCTCCACCAGCACCCAAAGGGTTATGGAATGAGTTCATGGGCTTCATTT
>JAOUJL010000118.1 GCA_029883255.1 Candidatus Bathyarchaeota archaeon
TTTGACTAGTTTTAAGGAGTTGCCTTTGGAGCCTGTACCACGCCGCCCAAGATAAGTCACGTTTGGCTTTCTCTTTATGAGAAGAGCAGGTGTGGGATTTATGCGTGCAGAGCAGGTCTTCTGCTAGGGACAACCCCGAAACACAAACATGTTTTCCAGTCTAGATGATTTATGAACTTGAAATGCCCTTTTGCGTGCATTAGTTCTTCTTTCTATTGGCAATTATTCTTTCAATTGTAGCCTTAACAGCAAGTCTAGCTTTTTCAGAGTTCGAATATTCACGTTGTTTCGAGCGAACTATTTCGAAGGCTTCCTTCGATGTGCTGATGTGCAGTTCCTCGCCCGTAGCCATTCTTGAAAGATATCTTGCTGCTCTGAGCACCTCACCGTTTAGTCTGGAGTCTGTGACGTCCGCTAGGTGGCAAACTAAGGCTTCGATTGTTCTTGGCCAGATGGGTCCTGCCTGTCCTCCATGATGCGCACAGACTATGTGGATCAGATTCAGGGGGAAGCCTCTTCGAACAAGTTCTGAAACAGCAAGTGTTAGGTGGTCAATTCGTTCGGCTAAGGGGGTTGTTTCGTAGGTTCCGTTTTCTTCTTCTTTGTATGTTAGAGGTTTGAAGATGTCGTGTAAAACTACTCCTGCGAGTACTAGGTCTCTGTCCACCTTCCCGTGATATATCTTCTTGATGACGCCGCAGAGCGTTAAGGCAATTTCAGTCGAAGCCATCACGTGTTCGAGAAAGCCTTCGGGATAACTGTGGTGGCGGGATAACCCAGCGGGAGAACTGTTCAAAGGCAGACCAGTATACGCTTTTCCCTCTATCTCAACCGAAGGATTCTCGATGAGTGAAGCCACTTTTTCGCGAAGCGATTTATCCCTAATTTTTTCCACAATTTTCTCAAGTCGAGGGTCCAAAAGTACTCCTCCGCCAACCTACAACCATCGTCTTACTCTTATTTTATACTTGTCGAGTTTTCTGTGAGAAGGGACACCTTGCTACGATTCACTTCTCTCTTCATTCGCTATCATAAGCACCATTCGAATGGGCGTAGGGATTTTTCGACAAGGAGGGCGTCGACGATTCTACCTCAAAGGAAGCAACACAGAAAGAAAGGCTATTAAAACAAACGATATAGCCGCGACAAATATCGATCTTGCAGTTGACATTTTGTAGTTTTCATGGATAGCGACTACGAAGAGAACTATCGACCAGAGTCGGAAAATGGTGAAAATGTTCATAGTCGCGTTTGCAATCGTGTTGAGAAGCGGATAGACCGATATCTGAAGGCCAGTTACAAGTTGGAGTACCTCGTCTTGACCAGCAGTAAACGAGTCTGCGAGACGCAGTACCTGTTGTATGAGGAGAGGTGTTGATGCGTATCCAGCTAATGTTAGCATGCTTTTGAATGTGCCTTTTCCTCCAAGAGGGCTTGAAAAGCCATGAATGAGAGCCGAACCTATTACCCAAGTTCCGAAGACGCTGATTAGCCCGAGCATTGCGTTTATAGTCATTGAGGCTTGACGGAGTTGCTCTGCGTTGACAATCCCTCCTGGTCGTTGGTCAACAAAGAAGCTCGTAGGCAACTTTCCTGTGTAATTGAAGCTTGCCCACGACGCAACGATGGCTATAACAAGGATTAAGGCTGTCGCCTTCAAGAGGCTTGGGCTCCCCAGTATTAATCTGAATGAACTTCGTGGGGAGATTAGGCATCCTATGATTTCTCTTATGAAACTCAATTTTCTACTTTCTATTTTATTCATATCTTAAAGCCTCCACGGGAGCTAGCTTTGATGCTTTCCTAGAGGGGTAAAGTCCGGCCAAGGTTCCAGTTATGGCCGCAAATACTATCCCAATTACTCCAACTTCCAGTGATGGCACAGATGTTAGAGGAACGCCCATTGTAAACGCCAAGACGGTTGACGCTACCTGGCCGAGGAAGACCCCGAAAACTACGCCGATCACGCCTCCGATTAATCCCGTCAGTAAGGATTCGGTGAGAAACATCATCAATATATCCCTGCTTTTTGCACCTAGCGCTTTCATCACTCCTATCTCACGTGTCCGCTCCATAACTGAGATTGTCATAGTGTTGATGACCGCAACTCCTGCAACAATTAGGGAGATTGCAGCTATTCCACCAAGTATCGCCTCCATTATCGTCATTACGCTTCCCACCATCCCAGCAATAGCATCAGACGATATTACCATCACGTCTTCGCCGAGTTCGTCTTGGATTTCTCTTGTGATTTTGTCGATGGATTCTACGTTCTCGGCTTTCACTATAATCTGGTCGACTGTGTTGCCGGTGTGGAAAATCTGTTGTGCCGTTGTGAAGGTAGTGTATATTTGGGTATCTGCAGAGCCAAACATCATTCCTCCTCCAACTTCTTCCAGAATCCCAGTCACTCTAAAAGCGACGGTCTCCTTTTTTTCCTGTTCTGTAATATCCAGGGTTACGCGACTTCCAAGGCGTGCTATGGGTTCCTCAAGGTGTTGAGGATGAGCAACTGTAGCTCCTAATACCGTAGACATGCTATCGCTTCCCCGTAAGAACCTGCCCTCCATCACCTCAACGGTGGCAAAAGCTTGGGTATACTCTTCTGGGACCATGCCTGTAACCGTTACAGAGTCTGAGTAACCACCTATTTGGATTTTCACCGTCTTGCTTATCACCGGAGTTGCTATAGCCACGCCTGAAATTCTATCTATTCGGTCGATGTCCCTTAGAGTTAGAGTAGCTCCACCTCCTAGTCCAGTAGCCCCGCCTCCTTGCCCTTGTCCAGGCATTCCCATGAAACTTCCAGGGATGATTATTATCGTTTCAGGATCCAAAAGCTCCATCTGCTGGTTTATGGATACGCTCATCCCTTCTGTCATGGAGAGAAGGGCCACTATAGCTGAGATTCCTATCAATATACCCGTCACGTTGAGGGCTACTCTAAACTTGCGATCTTTTATTCCGTCCGTGGCCATGAAGACTATGTCTCTAAACTTCACATTTAGCCCCCCTATGGTCTCACACCGAATAATATCCTGATTACAGTCCAGATTACGTCCCACAATGTTGGACTTGTTCCCGCGTTCTGATTTGAGAACTCGTTAACGACAACGGGTGGCTCAATCACGGTTTGGCGTTGTTGATTATATCCATCCCAACAGCTAACTCTAATCTGAAGAGTATAGCTTCCAGCAGTAGCATTCGAGTCGACCATGAACTGGACGGTGAATAAGACAGGGCTGTCTGGGTCTACGCGGCCGATGTACTCGTAGCTTTGAGGAATGGACAAGAAGGGGCTAATTGAACGATTTTCAATGATTTCGATTTCAACAAATTCAACAGTTTCGGTTCCCAGTAGAAGCAGATCAGCCTCAATTTCCACTGTTTCTCCAGGTTCCGCTGTTATAATTGAAGGCTGAATGTCAAGCAAGCGGAAGCCAATCTTGCTGTGCACACCTATTGATACAGCTTCGCTTAGGCTATTTGGTTGGTCATCCACATCATAATAGGAGATTATTAGCTGAAGAACGTAGAGATGTGCGTCTGCATCTCCACTGGTGCGGAGATCATATACAACTTTCGCGGTTTGGTTTGTGGTCAAATCTCCAACGAAAACGAGGGTGGGATCGAGAGATACGAAGGGGCTCTGAGAGTCGATTGTCAGTTGCACTTGAACGTCGTGAGCGTCTGCTCCCCAATTTTTTAGTTCCATTTCCACAGTTAAATTATGTCCTGGAAAAACTTCGGTAGGTGTCACTTTGAAGTCTTGAACCGCAATCCTTGTGCGCTCTGTTGGCTTGACGGAATCGACCAACACACCTATGATTAGACTATCAGAATAGGAGATGCCTTCTGGGTCTTTATAGTTCAGTGTAAGCGTTAGTGAATAGGCTCCAAGGGGAGTGGTCCTTGACACCCCGAGCAACGGCGTAAAGTGAACGCTAGAGTTTATTTCTACAACGTCAAAGAGGTAAGAGAGTTCTTTCAAAACGACTATGTTTGAGCTGGTTGAGGTTAACACCGCTTCAACATCGTGTACTGCTTTCTTGCCAATGTTGGTTACGGTAATGTCTATCTCGTTCTCGGCGCCAGCTGTGACATGATAATCCTCCGCGTCAACGGAAAGGTCTACCTCCGTAGGTTTTACAGCGTCGACGACGACACCAATTTGCACCTCGTCCTTATACATTTCATTCGCTGTGTCAGTATATTCGAGCTTGAGCGTTAACGAATAAACTCCAAGGGGGCAGCTGTTTGCAACGTGCAAAACGGGATGCATCCATTCCATTTCGCCGTAATGTATCTCTTCAAACGCGGCGTTGGATTCCTTCACAATGGATATTCCTGAAACAGTTGAGGGAACAGTCAAAGTTGCTCTAACATCAAAAGCGTATCTCTCATCGATATTTTCGATGGAAATGCTCATTTCGTTCTCCTCTCCAGCTGTAAGGTTATATCCTGCGACGTTGACCTCTAACAATGGTCTATTGTATGCCATGGCGGGTTGTGTATACTTTATGGCGAATAGCATTAGAAGGCATACTGACAAAATTATTGAACTTATTTTTCTAGACATAATTCATCACCTGAGTATTTCTTCCTTTACAATCATACCATCCTGCATATGTGCTATGCGATCAACGGACTTGGCTACTAGAGGATCATGAGTGACGATCACGAATGTCTGATGCTGTTCCCTATTCAATTTCCTAAGGATTTCCATAACCTCTTCACCCGTCTTTGAATCTACGTTTCCAGTAGGCTCATCGCAAAGCACTACCGATGGATTATTGACTAAAGCTCTGGCAATGGCTACTCTTTGCTGTTCTCCGCCGCTTAGCTCTGTAGGCTTGTGGTCAAGTCTGTCTCCTAACCCAACTCTCTCTAGAAGCTCTGTTGCCCTTCTTTTTCGCGCCTCTTTTGAGACACCAGCAAAAGCCATTGGGAACTCAACATTTTTCAAACCGGACATTCGAGCGACCAAGTTGAAAAACTGAAAAACGAAACCTATCTCGCGATTCCTGAGCCCGGCTAGTTCATCGTCACTGAGTTTGGAAATGTTTGTTCCTTTTATAAG
>JAOUJL010000117.1 GCA_029883255.1 Candidatus Bathyarchaeota archaeon
CCGCTCCAATGATTTGCCAGTGTCCCATAAATATGGAGTGTGAAATGACTGAAATCCTCGACTATGACCCTAACGAAGGAATCATAGGCAGAATCATCAAATCATATGCTGATCCACGGTGCATTATAGATGGTAAGCTCGATTGGAGGAAGGTTCATCCAATTATCTGGGCCACAGGTGGCGACTTCAATTACTACCAGCTTGGGGAACGGATTATTAATGGCGCGACCGCAAGATAAGTGGAGAGAAGAAAAATGCTCAATTTTTGCATAGTGGATGTGTTTGCCGAGGAAAAATATGCTGGCAACCAACTCGCAGTGATCAGAGATGCCAAAAATCTCTCAGATGTTGAGATGCAACGAATTGCCAAAGAGATGAACTATTCGGAGACAACCTTTATTCTGTCAGATGAAAAGCGGAACGGCGGATACGATGTCCGCATTTTTACTCCGGAATTAGAGTTACCCTTTGCTGGCCATCCAACACTGGGGACTGCCTATGTGATACAACATGAAATCGTGAAAGAACCTATTGACACAATAGTCCTTAATTTGAAGGTTGGGCAGATTCCGGTTACACTTGGTTATAGTGAAGGGCATGTTGATACTTTGTGGATGAAGCAATTACAACCAACTTTTGGCCGAGCTTTCGATGTTGAATCGATTTCGCAGGTTTTGAGCCTCGATTCGAAGGAGTTAGACAGTAGATTTCCTATTCAAGAGGTTTCTACGGGAGGTCCTTCTATCATAGTTCCATTGAAAACCCTAGATGCCCTGAAGCGGGCTAGAATAATTAGAGACAAATACTTCAGGTTGATCAAAGATATACAGGCAAAAGCTATACTCATCTTTTGTCCCGAAACATATAATCAAGAAAATGACTTGAACGTTCGATTCTTCGCTGACTACTATGGTATACCTGAGGACCCAGCCACAGGAAGTGCAAATGGTTGCCTAGCTGGATATTTAGTGAAACACCGTTATTTCAGAAAAGATCGAATCAACATTCGGGTTGAACAGGGTTACGAAATAGGCAGGCCTTCGCTACTTCTCCTAAAAGCACAAGACAGAGAAGGGAAAATAGATGTATATGTTGGTGGAACAGTTGCAATGACCGCTAGGGGAGAACTCATCTAGAGGGACGCGCATCTTTAGATTAACTGCGCTTTGTGAAGAGCAGAAGATGCATGCATGCAAAACAAACTCTTTTGATTCCATACTCTTCCGATTTCTTCTTTCCGTTCCTTAAATGCAACCATACAACAAGTAACCCGTCCAAAAATTAGTACAAATCGTTCTAAAACATGGGATTATAAGGAAAGAAAAGCACATTTCCTTGGTGATTTTAAGAATGAGATTTGGGAAGATTACGGCAAAAAGAGCGGTGCCTATCGCTTGCCTGATTATAGCTTCGTTAACGCTCACCGTATTCGCAGCCGTTATTCTAAACAATCCACGTTTCATCCGAATCTCCGAAACAGCCTCTTACGCTGACACCGTGACCATATACCAAAACGGATACACCTTTGTAACCTATCAAAAGACCGTGGAAATCCACAACGAAACCGAACTCATCCAATTCTACTTCCCTGCAGGTGCGCTGATAGAAACCCTAAGAGTAGAAGGAATCAACATCTTAGAGATACGGTTCAGTCAAGAAACACATCCACTAGTGGAAAAAGGAGACACAATAACAGTGTATACGGAACAAGAAACCTACACTGGAACCTTTATCAGTTGGGATCAATGGCTTCTTCTACAAATCGACAACAAAACAGTGCAAATCCCACCCGAAAGAATCACAGCAATAGAACTCAACAAAGTCGTTGAAATTCAAGGTCCACAAACGCTGGTAGAAGTCTTAACCGATGCTACCCTAGGCGAGTATACCATTGATGTTTCCTATCTGATCAGAGGTCCCATATGGAGACCCGTATACTATCTCGACTTGGTTACGTCGAACTTGGAATGCTGGGCAGTCATAGAAAACGTGGAAAACTGGGACAACGTAACCCTCACAGTTGTATCAGGAGGACCACACGTAGTCTACCGTGGCTCAATTCCAGAAGCCTTTGCCTACGGAAATGTGTACGCTCTTGAGTCAATGTCTGCCAATCAAGAATGGGTTCCCACACAACTAGACGAATACCATGAATACACCCTCGGCAGGAAAATCATGTTCCAGAAAGGAACGACGACGAAACTACCCCTCTTCGAGGGCACGGTGAAACTGCGCCAAGAATACTTCTGGTCTGGAGGAGAAGTAGTAAACCGATATCATATCAACAACACACTCTCAGAGCCGCTGGCCACAGGAATCATCGAAATCTACAGAGACAACGTTTGGGTAGGAGAAGACCAGCTGAAATACACCCCTGTGAAAGGCGAAAGCACAATCATCGTCAATTACGCATACGACATTAAAGTCAAAGTCGAAACCCTAAAGGAAATCCATGGATCCAGCCGCGACATAATCGGTAAACAGATCACAATTCGAAACTTCAAAGATTCAAACATCGTCATCGCTATTCAGCAGAGCCTGGCTTATCGCTGCAACCTTCTGTCATCAAATCCGAAGCCAACGGTGAAAGGTAACACACTCACATGGACCATCGAATTAGATGACAGCGAAACCGCTACCATATACTATGAATACGAGAGCTTGTATTACTGACCAAGGCGCGCATCAAAAACTCCGCCTCTTTCCCTATTTTCTTACAGGCTTTCTTGTCAAAGGCCTTCTCTTAACCTCAGTGCCACACACCTGACAATGTTTATGTTTATAGTCCGAAGGATATTTCCGATGACACGCGGGGCAATATTTAATCCAGTATAAGCGGTACCGTATTCCAAAAGTCATGAGAGAGGCAAACTCTACTCCCACCAGATTAGCCACGTTCTGAATAGAATAGTCATCCGTTACAATCCGCGGATCATAACCCTCATCCTTCAATTCGAGAGCCAGAGCCAAAACCTGCCTATCCGCCTTAGAAAGGAGCACATCTCCAACCTTTTTAGAAGCTTCTTCAACCTTTTCTAGGAAAGACATGCTCGGTGCCCTAACTCTCAACCTCCCACCTTCCACTGCGGTGTTAAACCGCACCGAAGGCATCGAGTTTGCAAAGAGTTCTTTTCCCACCTTAGGAACCGAATATTGTCTATCATCAACTGAAAGAGGATCAAAGCCTGCTATAAATGCAGAAGCATCTAAGACGAGGACTTTCCTATTAGTCGTCGTCAGGGCCTTCCCCCTTCAGAGAAAAGAAGCCTACCTTTCAAACGATGATAAAAATTGCCTTCAAACCGAACGAAAGAGGACGCGTATTCTGACTTTTTAATCGTAATGCGTGGATTCTTCGGTTCCATGTTAATTTGATAATCTCCGTCTATCACCACAACCGCTCTTTTAGGTTTAAGAAGCTCGATGCTGACTGTGGATTTCGCAGAAAAAACTATGGGATGAAAAACGGTAAGCGGGCAAATGGGGGTCAAAACGAAAGCGTCAACTTCCGGGTCAAGCACTGGGCCACCTCCAGACAATGAATATCCTGTTGAGCCAGCCTGAGACGCAACCACTATTCCGTCAGCTCGGCACTCTGCCACCGCCTGATCATCCTTCCATATTCTAGTGTACAAAAGCTTGGCTGGTGTGTGAGACGTGATGAAAACCTCATTCAAACCGTCGGGCAGTCGGGTGTCTGCAATAGAAGATGCGAGCTTCATGTAACGTTCAACCATGAATTTCCCTTGTAAACATCTGTCCAAGGCCTCTAACCCTTCTTTGGGATTGACTTCTGCTAAGAAGCCTCGCACACCCATATTGATGGCGAGAATGGGCGGCTCAGGCTTAGGAATCCGAAGGCATGTCCTCAGGATGGTGCCGTCGCCGCCTATTGTGACGATTAGATCAGCCTTCATTTTTTTCAGTGGCAAAGCGGCTTTGGTCTTGTTGATATGCTTTGCTAGTTTTGGCTCAAGAAATATAGACAGTCCTTTTGCTTCAAGGTGAGTTACTAGTTTTGTTGCAAATTTTAACGCGGCTTTACGGTCAACGCGTGCAACTAAGCCCACGGCATTAAACAGTTCTATTTCCTCCAACGCAACAACTAACATTTACTGCTTAAACCAAATATAAGAGAATGCCGAAAACTAACTATTAAAATGGTTAATTCACCCGTTAATTCATAACGTTACAGCGATACCTTAAATTATAAATCACGTTGTAAGGATTGCTGTGTGACGAGGTGAAAGAAAAGTGAGCAAGCCCATGGAAGTAGGAGCCTTGAGAACTGGTAGTTACGTAATCATTGACGGAGAACCATGTCGCATTGTCAGTTTAACAAAGTCAAAGCCGGGGAAACACGGCTCTGCAAAGGCGAGAATCGTAGCTATAGGCACGTTTGATGGAGCAAAAAGAACGTTTGTCAAGCCGGTTAGTGCACAAGCTGAAGTGCCTCTCATCGAGAAAAAGGGGGGTCAAGTTGTTGCGATATTGCCATCGGCTGTTCAGGTGATGGACCTAGAAACATATGAAATATTTGAAGCCCCCTTGCCTGAAGAGAAAGGATTAAAGTCAAAGCTTGCCTCCGGTGTTGAAGTTGAATACTGGCGCATTTTGGGCAGAACGAAAATAACGCGGACGAAAGGTTAACCAGTTCAGTTCATTTTCGCAATTCACTCAACTTTGAATACATGACTCTGTGGTTACCTTTTGCTCTATGTTGTTCCACTTTTTCCTGCATGCATGCATGTTCGCTTACATAGTGAAAAATTGTATGCAAGGCAAAAACTGTAGACCAAACAAGCCATATTTTCGTTAGGAAAGGATTTTTTATTCATATTTCTTTGAACGAAATGCATATATACGCCTTGCTGTGCCTTAAGGAATTTTTGAGGGACTAGGATATGGAAGAAGATGAAGACTGGGAAGAAGAAGACGAAGAAGAAGAGTGATAAATGATGGGGAAGAAAGGAAAGAAGAAGAAAGGTAAGAAGGGCAAGAAGAAAGAGGAATGAACAAATCACTGAAGTCTCATATTCCTCCTTCTTTTTTTGAAAGCTTTTTCAAGCGTGCAAAATTT
>JAOUJL010000119.1 GCA_029883255.1 Candidatus Bathyarchaeota archaeon
TGCCGCAAATACAGACAAACCTATCACCTCACGATACGGAAACTAGTTTTGTTTGTTGTGTTAGCAGACGCAACTAAAAACCTTTTCCCTAGAGTTATGGCGTATTTGTTTGACATTTTATCGGCGTTTTCTGAAGATTTGTGCGCCTTCTATTTGGGTGAAGTACTGGAAGCCAGCCTCAGCGAGCTCGCAGGCTTCTTTGAGGGTCCTCGCCACCTTGATGTGGTATTCTTCTTCGGCTCCGAATTCGATTAGCTGGGTGTAGATGAGGGTGTTCTTGATGTTTTTGTGGCCTAGGAACTTCATGACGTATAGGATGTCTTTGGTTTGGTAGTAGAGCATAGTGGCTTTCCAGTGTCTTATGGTGTGGAAGGTTATCTTCATTAGGGCTGGGTTGTTCAGTTTTCTGGCTAAGTGTTTTCTGAGGCGTAGGAACCCTGCTTCGTAGCTGTCTCTGGTGGTCGCTCTGAAGACTCTTTCTGATTTTCTGGGCAACCCCATTATTCGTGCCATCAGTTCTGACGATACTTTGAAGATTCGTGGAGTGCCTCTTTTCTCCGGGTTGTTGAGGATGATTCTGTTATTTTCTGAATCGATGTTTTCCCACCTTAGTTGACGGACCTCTCCGATTCTCATAGCGGTCTCTTTGGTTAGTTGGAGCACTGTTCCCATTTTTTTGCCAGCGCTGTAGATGAGTTGGTCGATATGTTTTTCTTGTGGGATGAAGGGAAGCTTTTCATCTGGCTTGTATCTGGGTTTTCTCCAGGATATTCCCATAATCTTGGCGAAGGCGTCGTAGAAATTGGCGTAGTTGAACTTAGAGGTTTCAGTCCAATTCTGCCTCGCGATTACATCCTTAACGCTTTCAGGATCGAATACATCAGCTCCTTCTTTAATCAGGAGCTTCACTGCCCCGACGTATGCCTTGATCGTGGATTCGGCGTATCCTTCCTTCTTCAATTTCCACGCGAACTCGATTATTTTGCCTTTCAAGTCAGCTTCAGAAAGCTTTGTGGCCCCCGCAGCCCGCTTTTCAATTCGGGATTCCACTTCGACCAAATTTTTCGCCCCCTTCGGCTCGGAGGCGCAGATTTGGCGATTAGAAAGTCCACTCCTGCGGTTAAAACCATGCCTATTAGGCTCCAAATATGAGAAGCTCGCGGGATTCGAACCCGCCGACGCGTCGGACCGGGAGCCCGCGCTAAATCTGAAGCCGCACTTTCTGCAAAGGAAGCGTTGTATAGCGTGCCCACCAATGTAGCGGAGACCATCCTTCCAAACTTTTTGCGACGTACATTCTGGACATGAAAGGCATATATCCTCCGCAGCGGCGTGTTTGGATGCGGGACCGGGATTTGAACCCGGGACCTCAGGACCATGGGACCTGTGCGCGTTGTTCCTGGCTGCGCCATCCCGCATCATAGTCGCAGAATGTTTGGGGGGCTGCGCGGCCGAGTCTGGAGTTGCTGGATCCGACTTCCCACCTGAATTTTTGAACCCGCTTTTTCGCCAAGTATGCGATTTCATGTGGAAGCCCCGTCTTTCCTCCCTCAAACGTCAGCTGCATAGGTCACACACGTCTGCAATGGAACGGTAACGCCCCGACTTCTTGCATATGTAAAAAATTTGGGAGCCTGTGCAGACGGTTGACGCGTCCACACAGTATCGACACATCTTAGTCAACGTCATTTCCCTCCATACACTGCGCCTACTCCGCCAGCGGCTGCTGAGGTTCCCTGTAAGGCAAGCCGTAGAGCACCACTTTGTTTTCGCCGGTGACAACCTGTATTTCCTTGCGAACCTTAACCTTCTTGTTCAGCCAAGCAGTCGGCTCATCTCCGAAAGCATCAATCAGCCGATCCCACGTTGTAGTGTTCATGGTCCAACGGCGCTCTTCACCGTCTGGAAGCCGCACAACCACACGCCCACGGGCCTTACCCCACTTGGTTTTCTCAGCGCTCACAACAAAGGGTTCACGCACAACAACCAGAACATCATCGTTCTCCACCTCGTTGACGCTGAGAAAAGGCGGCGCACCCAACTTAGGCAAAGGCATCCTTCACACCATCCTCCTCATCCTTCCGCACATTCTTTACGGAGTTGTGTTTGTCGCGACGTCGTGACCCTGAACGCTTAGGCACAAGCCTAAACTTCTCCTTCGGCAAAACCAAGTCCAGCAACTCAGCTATACGCTGCGCTATCGCCTCACGCCTAGCCAAAACACGCCGCATAACAGCCTCCTCCTTAGGATTCAACGCCTTAAGCGGAACATCACCCACACGAGGCTTAACATAACGAAAACCTTCTCTCGCACTAACGCCCTCAGCATCCCACGGAGCCCGAAACAACCGATCCGCATACTTAGGCAAATAACTCCCACTACGCAACATCGTAGAACTAACACGCCTAAGCTGGCTGTCCTCCCTAACCAACTTCTCAACCTCACTCCAAACCCTCAACTCCCCCTCACCAACAACACCAACAAAACTCTGAACAGCCAAATTCACCAAAGTATTAACCGGCGTCCCAGTGCGTACACTCAAACCCCTCAACAAAGGATACAACCGCGCCCAAAACCACACACTCCGCAAAGGCATAGTTAATCACCTTCTTCTGCTACTGCAAAACATACCATGTTTGAAAATGGCTGAATGGAGCACGCTGCAGGCTTGGTTCGCCCAGAGAACCTCAGAAAACGCCCCGAATGAAACATACCATGTTTTTGAGTAGTAGACGAAGTAGCTTTCATATGTGTGCCCCTCTGTAGGTGTTGAGTTGGTTGTTGCGGTTTATGGTGTCTAGGAGTGCGGCTAGGAGGCAGATTAGCATGCGTTGTTCGGTGGGGTTGCAGTTGCCGTTGCATTGTTGGCAGTGGGTTCGTTGAAAACGTTTTAGGGGGGAGAAGATTAGTTGTTTGGGTGGGGCGGCGCCTTCGGGTGCTGCTGTCATTGCTTTTTTTGGGCCTCCTGGTGTGTTGTTTGGGTGAAAAGTTTTTGGAGTTCTGGGTGGTTCTGCATAAAAGTTAGGAGTGCTTTTTCTGTGAATCCTGGGATTTTTGGGAATGCTCCGAGTCCTGTGTTGTATATTATATACAGCGAGTTTATGCCTTGTTTTTGAAGTCTTTCACCATATTCTTTGGGGAGGGTTATTAGGAACTGCCTGAGTCCTTGTGGTTTTTTTAATGTTGTTATTTTGTGTTCAACTATTTTTGGTATAATGTTCTACACCACGGGGTAGAATATGCAGCGATAAATATTTATACTTTGTGGGGTAGAACTCTACCCTATAGGGAGATAAAACTTTTGATGCAGACAAAAAGACCAAAAGCCTCATCGCCAAGAAAGGTTGAAAAAAAGAAATCGCCAAAAAAAGTTGAAGAAGAGAAGATACTAACCATATTTTGGATGCTGCCAGCCGACCATTCCAAGCGGAGGTGGACCGACTTGGAAAAACAGGCGCGAAAAATGAAAATGAGCATCCGCACCCTCAAGAAAAATTTAGACAAACTCGAATCGGTGGGGCTAATCACGAGACATGTTGACACTTCAACAAGACCTCCGGGAGTTTACTACAGCAGATATGTTCCAAAAAAAGAGATAAGATATGCAATAGAGGGCCCTGAAGGCGGGCGCAGTTATGGCCCAAAGGTTGCATGGGAAAACACGTTTGAGAATCTCAACAAAGAAATTAATGAGTTGAAACAGAAGAGCGTTGAGGACGCCAAGCAGAAACTCAATGAACTTATCGTGTTCAACATTAACCAAGCTTTCAAGGATACAATCATTTTATTCCTGAGAGAACTTAAAGAACAAGGCAACATAGAAAGTTTTAGTCGTTGGATAGACGTCGTAGTGCTTCCCAGATTAGAGATCCTATTAAAACTTTGTATTCGGCACTTTGATGTTGCACAGCAAGTCAAAGAGGAAGTGAAGTTACAGTTAATGAAATGGGAAAGGGAAACTATCGAGGACCTTTAGGAGTTGTTAAACCTCAACAAAGTTTACTAGACGCGATGAGCCTCTTCACAAAACTGTGCGCGCGCCTCTTCTTTTCTTCGGTTTACTCCAAGAGCCCTTATGTTTTCGAGCAACTGCGGGATCTGCGCCTCTCCGACAGACAGGTTATTTCTTCGAAAACGGCGGTCTGCAATTTTTCTGTGGTAGGCAAGTCTGAGGCGGTCTATTTTTTGGCTTTCTTTTTCTACGTCGCTGGGCCAATGCACGTCGCTTGGTTTGGGACCAATATACAGCTGATCTAACCCTAAATCTTCGGAAACATCATGCTTCAAAGCTTTTTCAAGTTTCTTTCTTTCAGCGGTAACAACGCTTAAGTCGCCGACAGTGAGCGGCGGCATGCCGGGTTTAGGATACAAAATTTCCAGGAGTCTTTTTCCACGCTCAATCTCCTCTTCTGGAGCGGGCAGATGCCGATATTTGGCGGGTCCAGGCATTGAAACAACATTTCTTTGGCTTTCAATCAGCTTGACGTCTCGGCCCATAGGGATCTCGATTTCATAGTTTCCATAAGGGCTTAGAACAGGCACAGAGAAGAATTTCTTCATGTTAGACACTTCTGAGTAGCTACTCGAAAAAGAGTATAAGCAACTTCTACATAAAAAAGATTTGTGGTGAAAACATCATGTCGCCTTATTGGACCGTTGAGCAGATAAAGACACTCATTGAAATGCTGGATGAAGGCAGGCCTATTGAGGAAATGGCTGAGAAGCTGCACCGGAGCATAGACGCAGTGGTTTTGAAGGCAAAAAGGCTGGGGGTCGATATTCCAGAAAAGTGTCGCGCAAAAAACAGAAACATTAAAGTTACTAAAATCGGCGCCACAACAACAACGTTGCCAGCGATCAAGCCGGCTAAAGAACTCCTCACCATGGAAGAAATGTTGAAGGTCTTAATGGGAGCCCTAAAACTGTTGCAGCAGCCCGGCATCAGCAGCCTCGAGCTGAAGCGTTGCCGCGCAGTTGTTTCGATGGCCCGCAGCTATCTCAGCATGCTCAAAACATATGAGAGAATGGCTGACCTTGAACAGTGGCTCGTCAACACGCAAGCGA
>JAOUJL010000120.1 GCA_029883255.1 Candidatus Bathyarchaeota archaeon
TTCGATGCCTCTCTGCCCTCTGAGTATCATGCCTGCTATTTCGTTGTCTATGACTAGTTGTGGGGGGCTGACGGTTAGGTAGGATTCTAGGTTGCCTAGGCTGGTGATTCCGTGGGCTCCTGCCAGGGTTGGTAGCAGCATGTTTGCCATTCTTTCGTATCCGGCTTGCTGGTCTGACAGTTTTGAGTCGGTTATGCCTCCGCTTGCGAAGGCTTCTATTCCGTAGTATGATCTGTATAGCTGGATCATTGCGGCCTGTAGTAGCATGCGTTCGATTGCGCCGTATGTGCTGGTTCCGGTTCTTGGATCCATTATGCCTGGCATGGCGTTGACTTGGACGTGGACTCCTGGGTTGACCAGTTGAGCGATTAGTATCATGCTTAGGTGTTCGGCGTTGGCTTGGACTAGGGTGCCGGCTAGGCTCATGGGTGCTGTGGTGCCTGCGGTTGGCATGCCTGCGATTTCTATTGGCAGCTTGTGCTCAGCAAATTCTATCAGCATTTCAAGTTGGAGTCTATCGATTTGTAGGGGGCTTGTGGGTTCGCAACATATTTCTATGACTGGTTTTTTAGTGAGTTCGTCTAGTCCTCCCACGACCAAAGCTGCCATTTTGATGAAGTCTTTTGTGGCTTTTCGACTGAAGGTTACCATGCCGATGGGTTTTTCTGTGTTTTTCAGCATCACTTCTGCCGTGTGTTGGGTTATGGCTTCTGTTGGTACGTCGCTGATGGTGTAGGGTTGGAAGCATATGTGGATGTTGGTTAACGCGTCTAGGAGCCTTGTGGTATCTTCCAGGTCTTTTTTGGTTGCGGGTCTATGTTCGCCTGTGTTTATGTCGTAGGTGTATGGTACGGGGCTTCCTGCTCTGAAACACACGTACTCACCTGTCTTGGCATTGTGTTTGGGGTTTCTTCCGTAGTGAGTTCTGCCTCCCTTTGGAATCTTTTTGAGAATTTCTTGAATGAGGTGTTGAGGAATCTTGACGAGTTTGCTCTTAGGGTCTACGTTTGCCCCAGCCTCTTCCAGCAGTTTAAGCGCAGTTTCTTCTCGTACAACCATACCCACAGTTTCGAGAACTTCTAACGACGCGTAATGGGTTTCTTCAACTTCGCCTAGACTTAATATCTCCAATCGATTCAACGAAACACCGTTTCTATGATTGCAAAACCGGTTCTATAACACTTGTCCAATACTCTCATGTCATTGTTGCACGCATGATTAATTTCTTTAGAAGTTAGTTGTCTTTGCAATTGTATTTTTTGTTTTGTTTGTGTTATTGTCTCTTTTTTTTTCTTTAGACCCCCTACCGCTTAGGCTACTATATCGGCTAGTAACTAAGATTCACCGTGTTGACAAGCGTACGCGCGTGATAATGACTAGTCTCAGTGGCTACATGGACCCTGGAAGAGATTATTTGAGTATGGTTGTGTGTAGAGACGAGGTTGACCAAGCTATTTTGTGGGAGCTCTCCACTGCCAGCAACGCAGGCTGGTCGACTACGGAAATTGCGGAGCGTCTACTTCCAGAATACAAGTTAAATCGTTTTCAAGTGATACGTAGGATCAAGCGGATGAATAAACGTTTAGAAGCTGAAATGGGTAGGCCTGTTGCAGAGAGCCGTGAACATCGGTGGGTTATGACTCGTTTCGTGCACCGTATATGCGGCGCAACAAAAGAAGGAATACAAGACATGGAGTAAGTATTGTATGAGCCTATTGCAACCATGCTTGTCTACGATAAACTCTACAAGCACCGTGAGAATTAATTTATGCTCTCGTTTTTTCCGCGCTTTTTTCTATATGTTCTTTCCATTTTTTGAGCAGAGGATCGTCTTGATTTTTTGCATTTTTCCATTGTTCCACGTAAACTTCGCTATCGCGTTTCAGTTTAAACGCTTCTTGGACGGTCATTACTTTTGACATTTTTCATTGCCCTCACTTTTACTTGTGTCATCTTTCCTTCTTAAATCTTGTGAAATTGCAAACCTTATTATGTGTTTATCTGCGCTTTGTAGCATATAATTTCCTAACCACTCTCTAAACATGCTCCATTCTGAAGGATATTTCTTGTCATCACTTACTTTCAAGTTAACTTTTCTGGCTTTGTCAATATTTATTACTTCATCATGGGTTTTGAAGCCGCGAACCATATTTCTGCTTATCTCTTTGCGTTCCTTTTCGCCATACCCGGCATCTTCCAAGATTTCACAAATATATTCTTCCATCAAACTCAGCGCGGCAAGGGAATCTCGAATATCGATCCCATCGAATTTATCAGCAAGAACCTTGTATGTATAAGGTACGTCTTCAACAGGAGTCTCTTTAAAGAAGGTGGTAACAAATTGATGTGCATCTACAACAGAATTTGCCGATATTGATCTTCCTCTTTTGTCTTCCGTGTGTGGGTCAAGGGGTGTCAGTTGACTCATCATACCCATTACTATTTCATTTCCAGTAAGAGCAATTAATGCTCCTCCACTTGCCGCAATATGTGGAACAAAGACAATTATTTCTTTGAACGCTTTTCTTAACGCTCTGGCTACTTTGTAAGAAGATTGAACTAATCCGCCGGGACTATTAACTAGAAGTATTAGTTTTCTAACGTCTGTCCGCTTTCTTATTTCGTTGATAACTGTCTCTACAGCAAACTCTTCAGAAAGCCCCATGTGTGCGCTAAGTGTCTTTGTCGGAGAAATCTTTCGTCCTACATAGGGCGCAATACACGCAATAAGGATCGCTTTTTGCTTCTTGCTAATTTCATCGAGTTTATCTGCTAGTTTTGGATCTTCTTCTTCAGATACGTCAATTATCTTTCTCATAGATTCCGAAATGTCAATCAAATAATAGTGTCCTCCTACTATCTCTGTGCGTATATACTATTGGACATTCCACTAATAAAATTTCACTGATTCTATTTCGTATATCTTTTCTGTACAACATCATTTAGGAACCTTTGATTTCATGATAGATAAGTTTGCAAGTATTCTTTTTACAAAGATGTGTTAGAAATCATGTCACTTCCTGTAAGTCTGAACAAACAAGCTGTTTTGGTTGTTTGCACGCGAACCATAAAAAGAATAGAAACCGAGTTGCTCGGGTTTCAAATCCCAAGGGGTTAAAGGTTGGTAACCTCATCTAGCTATGAGCGGTTGCATATTTTCTGAACTCTGAAAGGATGAGCTAATCGTGCTCCTCATAATAGCTGACGCCGGCTGACAGGCCTATTGAAATTGCAGTGACAATGACGGTGACGCCGAGATCTCCTGCGCTGACGATGTAGGTTGCGCCGGCTGCTATGCCGTTTAAAATTGCCATTACGCAGCTAGTTTAGGTTTGAATTGAAATCACATTTTGGCTTGTTCACCTCCTCTCCGCCTTTGAAAGCGTGAGCATGATGGCTTGTCGTAGCCATTTCAACAATAATCACCATTTTCTAAAATCATCTCTTCGATGCGCCGGTACAAGACTAGGATACAGCGGCAATTCGGATGCACGTTTGGATACCAAATACGCAGATTCTTTTTCAAGTAGGGTCCAAACAGAAACTCTATCTCTTCGACTGTGAGTTCCATGCCGTGGAAAGCTCTACAGTCGTCGCACGCGTCGGGTTCAGACTGAAACAAAAAAGTGTTAGTAAGCTCAAACATAATTTGCAGATTCTACAGTCTTGTTAAAATCAAGTTTCAACGTTGCCATCCTAGCCCTGCACCAGCCTACGTAAGCCTTCCGTGTGCACAAGAACATTAAACGTGAGAAAATGAGGGAAGATTAGAGATTTCATTCTTCCCTTTCTTTCAGGTCCAAAGCCTCAGCGATTATAGCCACTTCTTTCCAACCCAGTGGCCTGTTAGTTGCCTTTATAACCAAACGCTCTCTCCATCCACAATCCAGACACTCATACTTTATAGGAGTCACAGCCAAGTGACCCGACATGTCACCCTTCATGGCGCCAACCCTCTTAACCCGAGCACTCTTACACCTCGGACAAACCTGTATGTCCACGTACTCCTCTTTCTCTCTCAATTCTTCCAAAACTTTGAGCAGTTCAGGAAAGGTCTCACTAACGATCTCTTCCTCTTTTAAGACAACCAGCTGCTGCTTTCGCTTCTTCTTTTTCTTCTTCTCTTCAGCTCCCATAGCTGCCTACCCAACTACAATTCACTACTGGCTCGCTAGTCCCCCTGCGATTTCCCCGCCATCAATCACAAAATAATGTCCAGTAATGAAAGCAGCATCATCAGAGGCGAGGAAGGCGAAGAGCGCCGCAACCTCTTCAGGATGCCCCAACCGCTTCAAAGGCACCTTGCTCTCGAAATCCCGCATCATCTCAGGAGTGTACTCCGCCTCCTGCATCGGCGTAAGAATGAAACCAGGGCACACAGAATTAACTCGCACCTTCGGAGCCAACTCCAACGCCATCGAACGCGACAGCTCAATAACACCCCCCTTCGAAGCATTATAATCGGCAGACAAGGGATAACCCATTAACCCATTAGTCGAACCCATGTTCACAATCACGCCACCATCACCCGCCAACATCCGTCGAGCAGCCTGCTGAGCCACAAAAAACACCCCGTTCAAGTTGACATCAATCATCCTACGCCACTGCTCCGGCGTAATATCAACAAAAGGCCGTGGAGCACTGATCCCAGCATTGTTAATCAGCACATCCAACCCACCCAACAACCTATCCAGTTCGCCAAACGCGCGTGCCACAGCGTCAGCATCCGACACGTCGGCGCTGATAGTGCCACTCAGTGAAGGCAACAACTTCTCAATGCGCCGAAGCCCCTCGTCGTTAAAATCCAACACGACAACCCGAGCACCCTCCTCCAGAAACCGTTTCGCCGTCGCCGCACCAATACCGCTCGCTCCGCCAGTAATAAGAACCCGTTTACCCCTCAAACCACGCATAATCCACCACCTCATCACAATCCTGCCAATCCGCCGCCGTCCACCACCAACGCCGTGCCAGTGACGAACGACGACGCATCACTCACCAAATACAACACCGCCTGAGCAATCTCTTCTGGACGAGCAACCCTCTGCAACAG
>JAOUJL010000121.1 GCA_029883255.1 Candidatus Bathyarchaeota archaeon
GAATGGAGAGACGCGATAGAAGATCACGATTGCCTTCTTGTCAGCCTAGGAGGAACAATCATCAAACCTTTCTCCTTAAAATACCTAGCAGAACTAAAAGAGAAATAACAGGTTACAAAATCCCTCTATACATAGAAGCTACGGTTTGTCAAAATCAAATGCAAATGTGTACATTTCAACTTAATTTCCGTCTTTGAAGTCTTCCACGTTTTTTGAAATCGTAAAATGTGAGACATGTACTAGGGTTGCTGTTGAAACCATACAAGCTCGAAAGCATGCATGCCACTCGAGCATCTGTGGAGCGTCAAAGAAGTTTAGACACTATTTTACATATCTTCCCTAGAAACACCTTGTCTTGGTGTGTAAATGCTGAGAGTGTGTGAGAATCTATGTCGAGTTCACCGACAATTTCTTCATTCTTGAAAATCGGCATGACAAGTTCAGATTTTACGTTTAAGCTGCATGAAAGATAGTTTGTTTCTTTTGAAACATCCTGTACGACAAATGTTCTTTGGAGTTGTGCTGCCTGACCACATATACCTTCGCCAAACTGTATTCTCTCGTGTTCTGTGGGTTCTCCTTCAAACGGGCCAAGTATGAGCTCATTTTGTCTTGTTTTGTCCACAAGATAGAAACCGACCCAATTATAATGAGGAACGTTGTCCCTAAGCGATTTGCAGATGGCTTTAAGTTTTGCATTCTTATCTAGTTCGCTGTTGGCAATCTCTCTTATTTTTTCTGCGAGGAAATCTAGTGATTCCATTTTTTTCTTCATGCATTCTCCTTCTGTAGTTTTTTTGAGTTTTATACAGTTTTCTTTTGCCTAAATATCAACGGGTTCGCCTTTTCTTTGCTTCTCTCTGCATTGGTCAAGTATATCTACTGCTCTGCGTATAGGAGGAATCGTAATTGATCCGCCGACAATTAATGCAATGTTTAAGGCTTCAAGAAACTCCATGTCAGAAACACCCTCTTGCACACAACGGATGACATGATAAGTGATGCAATCATTGCAGCGCAACACTGTGGAAGCAACCAAGCCTAAAAGTTCTTTAGTTCTAACATCTAAAGCCCCTTTCTCGTATACGCGGCTGTCCAATGCGAAAAACCGTTTGATCCCA
Organism: Candidatus Bathyarchaeota archaeon; assembly: GCA_029883255.1. The sequence goes on from JAOUJL010000121.1 coordinate 1,122, forward strand.
AGATTACCACTGGAAAGGATACGTGCATTCATACGCTCACGATAACGCTTAAATTCTTCAAGTCTATCCAACACAATCCCACAACCCCTTATTTGTTAACATTACAGAAATATTTTTTCTGCTTGTTTCTGTTCAATTATTCCAGTTCGAGGTCAACCAAAGTCTTTGATGGGCATTCTTGGCGATTATCGCTTTCAATTTCATTTTCGTATCATCATTGTGCCAACAGAATCGAAAAAAGGCAACTTTAGTAGTTCTCGCACCAAACTTCGAAGTAGCTTTTTGCGTGCTCACAGACAGGGCATTTCTCAGGCGCTTCACTACTTTCATAAACGTAACCGCAATTCCTGCATTTCCATTTGATAGGTGAATCTTTTTTGAAGACGCTACCCTGCTCTATGTTTGCAACCAATTTCGATATCCGCGTTCATGATATTTCTCAACTTTAGCGACCATACGGAAGGTTTTGGCTACATCTTTGAAACTCTCTTCCTCTGCAACCTTAGCAAAGTCAGGATAGATGGTTCCCCATTCCATTTTCTCTCCTTCTGCTGCTGCCTTCAAGTTTTCCTTTGTTGACCCAATGACGCCAGCAGGATAAGCGGCCGCGATTTCCACTAGTCCGCCTTTGAGATGTCTGAAGAACAACTTAGCGTGCTCCTTTTCGTTGCGGCCCGTTTCTTGGAAGATCGAGGATGTTTGCGCGTACCCTTCTCTCTTGGCTACACTAGCATAAACAGTATACCTGAAGAAAAAGAAAGCTACCAACTGCCACTCCCCTCCCTCCAGAAAGCACAAAACAATCGGAGTAACACCACTCGAAAAGCATGCATGCAGAGTACTATAGTCAGCTTCTGGTGTGGGTCTGGGTAATGGGGCGAGAGAGAAGAAGTCCGTAATGAAGTTGGTCTATGCTACGCCGTGCCCTTACCACTTTAAGAGTTAGAAATTCTCTATTGACGTCTGATGCAATAGTTTCTATAGAGGATTCCGTCATCGTTTTTTTATAAAAAAATTCTCTAAATTAAGAACGGGCGTTAGGCAAAGTCTTTCAGGAGAGGTGCCGGATCAGCAGGCGATAATTACCTCGTTCTTGCTCGATGAAGGCTGCTCGATGAAAGACCAGTATGGTCGAGTAATCTGATAGACGCCGAGAAACGCCCAAAGATCCTCCATACAAGCATAGAGTGTTTATCTGCGGGTTAAGGCGTATACAGCGCCAGCGACGAATAATATTCCGAAAATTATTACAAAGAATGGCCAAAGAAGGGCAAAGCCTTCCACGATCACGCCCATTTCCTGTAGGACAAAAACAGTTCCTGCAAGTGTTATTATTATGCCAATGAATAGCCCAAAGATTGCTCCGCCATGAGGGAGTCCAAAACATTCCTGTTCTGCACGCTTTCCAAACTGTTCTCCCCACTCCTCTGCGCGTCTTCCGAATTCTTCGCCCCATTCCTCTACACGTCTTTCCAAGCGTTTCTCCCGTGAGGCCTCTAGGTTGGCCCCGCACTTACTGCAGTGTACAGCATTTTCCTCGTTTTTGGCACCACATTTAGTGCAATAAACCAAAAAACTTTCCACTCCAATAGCAACTGTATCAACAGCATGTGTTCATAAGATTTTTGGTGTGGGTGATCGGTGGGCGCGACTATAAAGCCTGCATGCGTAATGCTGGAAAAAGAAGGCGTTAATATAAGAAGGAGCAAAGGAAAACGGGTTTTCTGCGCGGTTGCCAATTTGGGAATTATTGGGGAATAGGAAAATTGGGACTTGTGAAATAAGGAAATGTTGTTCTAACAAACTTTCTAGATTAGGATTTGGATGTAGTCTGCTATGAAATGAGATATTATTGCTCCTAATATGGCGAGTAGAGCGTATCTTAGTCCTTCCTTGTAAGGGCTTTCATGGCTTGTTTTGCCTACGTAGCTTCCTAGGATGAATGCCATTACGGTTCCGATTACGAATGTGAGTATTACGGCGTGGTTCATTTGGAGAACTATGAATGGGAATAGTAGAACCAGTACAGCGGCGATGGTTGAGGTAAAAGAGAAGATGCTGTTTGTGAATACTTCCCTTCTGGAATGTATTCTTGTTGTTACTCCGTGGTCCGTCGTTTCATGAATTTGTAATGCTCTTTCTGCTGATTGGGAGATGAAGAATCCGATGGAGTTTCCAAATGCATTGGCAAAGCCACCGATTATTCCTGTAATTATTACAAACCGAGTGTCAGAGGTGACTTCAGCAACTCCTATTATAAGACCCAGACACATAATCAAACCGTCTGCAAGCCCAAAGGCGATTCCTTCCAAACGATACGTTTCTTTTGATGGATTTTCAGTCATCTTCCAGCCCTTTCTTGTTCGTAAGCCAGTCTGCTAGTGTAATTCTATTTGTGTTATAGTGTCTCTCAGCTGAGACAATTCCTCTCTTGGCTAACCTAAAAAGTATTCTGTGGGTCTTCACTCGTGATAGACCAGTCTTCCAGCGAATATCCTTCTGTAACATTGTTCCCCCTTCAGCAACCAAAATTTCAATCACTTTTCTCTCATCTTCATTTAAAACTCGCAAAACTGCATTAAGGGCAGATTCTCCTTTCTCAATCATTGGCGTCGAAGAAGACTCTATCCCAGGTTTGCCTTCTCCGAGCTCTGGAAAAGCCAGAGCATACGCTGATAGGCTCAAAAAGACGACGAGAGGCCCAATAAACAAGAGAAGCCAGAAAGACTGTGGAATCTGTTCACCCATTCCGTGCCCTCTTCCACCAAAACCACCTTCAATTGCAAAAAAGAAAAAGCCAAGAACGGTGAGAATGAATGAGATTGCCAGAAAGAAAATCAAAGCTTTGGAACGCATGTTTCACTCACAAAATCTAAGGACTAAACACTCCTTATAAGCTGTTTCAAACTTTGAAACACTTTGTTACAACGAACATCTAAACCACACGGTGACCATGGTTTTCTTGTGAACAAAAGAATGGAGGTGAAAAAGTATGAATGGTAAAATGATGGCGGGAATAGGATTAGCAGTAGGTATCGTTGTCATCGCTTTTCTTGCTGCACCTATACAAGCCTACGTCAATGGAAATCAGAATGGCGATGTGCTTCAAACACAGACTCAAGAACGATTGAAAACCCAAGACTGCGACTGCAACTGTGACATGCTTCGGATGCAAGAACAAAAGAGACTCGGGACACAGCACTGTGATTGCAGCTGCGATTGCATACAAACACAAAACCGAAACAGACAAAGGGCGGGAGAATACGTCACAAACGGAACATGCGTCCAAACAATGAACATGAGGCAGTTCAGAAATCAACATAGAGAAGTAACACGAAGTCAAGGAGGTTAAGGATTTCTTTTAAGGAAATTTCATCATTTTTTCTTTTTTTGTCGTGTATACATGCGAGCAATTGGAAAAACATTAAAGCGAAATCATATGTTTAGATTATTGGGGAATTCGAAGTTGTCGAATAGTAGAGAATTGAAAGAGATTGGCATTGTCACTCACTATTTCGCAAAGATCAGTGTAGCTGTTGTGGAGCTGAAAGATACTTTACGTGTAGGTGATAGAATACTCATTCAAGGAGATACATCAGATTTCGAGCAGACCGTAGAGTCGATGCAGATTGAGCACGAGAATATCGAGAGTGCTGGAGCTGGGCAGAGTATAGGTTTGAAGGTTGATCAGAGAGTTAGAGAAGGAGATAGAGTCTACAGGGTTCTTTCGTAGAAATGCATGCGTGCGGCATTCAGTGAGTAACCGAAAGAGGTTGCTTCATGACTGGGCATTGCAGGTTTTGTAGACTAGCGAAAAAGGAAGCTCCTGCGAGTTACATTTACGAAGATGAAGACGTAGTCGCTTTTCTGGATATGAAACCGATAAACGAAGGCCACACG
>JAOUJL010000122.1 GCA_029883255.1 Candidatus Bathyarchaeota archaeon
GTGAAAAACATCAGACCTCTAAATTCATTCGTGGATATTCTATTTGCACGCACGTCAGGATGATGATACTGGCAATGAAAATGGAGCTCTCAACTCTCTCACAACATATCTCCGATCAACATCGGAGCGAACTTGGACGCTAAGAGAGCGATTATAACGAGTAATGCGGCGTGCATGAAACCAGCGGACACGGCTTCCTCGGTGATTTTGCCAGCTACCAAGCCGATCAAATAGCAGTGAACGATCCCCGATATCGCAAAGAGCGTCGTAAGAAAGTCTATATCAATATTCATAGTTCCCCCCACCTCTAGTGTTTGTGTGGTGAAGACCAAGGTCATGACGGTTGTCGCTACCAGCATAACGGCGGCGAAATAAGGCACCATAATATAGGGTCGAACGCTCATCTTTTTTTCTTTATCCACTTCCTGAGTCATGTTATTGAATCTTGCAAGTGATTCGATCATGGCGATGGTTCCGCCCCCCACATCGATTGCTTCTATTAGAAGGAACACGCCGATTTGGGTCATCCAGCTCTTTGTCCGTTTAAGAAAATCCATGAAAACCCGCTTAATCGGGATGCCCCAAGAAATCTGAGAGGATATCTTTCCCAGTTCCTTGCTAAATGCACCATATTCACGCTTGGAGAGGTTTTGAATACATTTTTCCGGAGATAAGCCAGTTTTCCTGGTTTCCGTCAAGTCTCGAAGGAAAGTGGCTAGCCCTCGTTCAGTGCTACTTTTTTTCCTTGTGAGTTTGCTGTGAACTATGGCTGGTGGCGCCGCGGAAATAAAGAGTGCGGTGGCGACTGCGGTTGGTAAATCAACAATGTTTTTGATGGCGTCAAATGGTGTTTGGATTATTCCAAAGAAGCCTGTGAGTAGGAAGAGAACAAAAATGGCTGTTAACGATGAAAGTGCGAAGGCCTTGTATGGTCGCCAATCTGTGACTGGCGTTTTAGGCTGCATGCTATGGGCAAGATAGATGAAAACGATTGAAAGCATCGGAGTGAAAACGTACGTGTATAATAGCATGGTGGAATAAGAAGCGAGGCCTGTGCTGTATATCGCTTCGACGCTGAACAGAATGTAAAAGCAGAGGGACATTAGCACCATTATGATTATGAATGTCTCTAGAAGCATTCCTAGGCGTTCTGCAGCTGCTTTCACTCTTGCAGCCCCTGTCCTAAAAATGTCCTGTGCTTTCGTTTCAAGAAAATGTGGGACGTCACCGCCAATGATGACAGTTGAAGCATACCCTGAGACAAAGTCTCTGAAGATATCCAAAGGATTTTTCTTGGCAGCGGTGTTCAAAGCGGTCAACTGGTCGATCCCAAGGATTTCCACATCCTTGACTATGTCTTCGGCCTCTTTGCGCACCGCAGGCATCAAATCGACTTCTGAAAGTCTTTTGAAGCTCATGTATGGAGGTATTCCACCTGATGCCATGATAGTCACGTAGGTTGCCGCAAAGGGCATCTCTCTTTCAAGGGCGGTGGCTCTTTCGCTAGTCATCGACATTGGTATAACCATGAATCCAATCATGACATACGTGGGCGTTGGCACTAAGAAGATCAGAGGAATCCACTGGTAAAGATACAAAAGCACAATGGATACGAAAGTGACTGGTAAGGTTAGAAGAGCTGAAAAAAACATTAGAGAAATGTATGTTTCGGGATAGATTCTAATCCTTGCCTTTTCTAAGTATTCTTTGAATTCGAACACACTGCCTAAAAATTTTGGTGCGAAGCCTCCGAAGAGTCGGTAGGACCATCCCTCAAGGGTGTCCAGCCAAGGCAGAGCCTTCTACCTCCTTCTCGTAGAATTCTTTGGGTCTAGAATAATACTCGGTTATGATTGCTGCGACATCCTTGTAGCTTCGCGTGTTTCGTTCTCGCATCCAATGTAACACATTTTTGCGGCGTTGTATCTCTTCGATCAAATCTTCTACGCTGGCACCGGTGCGTTCTGATATGGCTGGAAGCATAGCTCCTTTTCTTATGGAGGACTTGTAGTTGTCTTTCAATGGTCTCCATTTGAATGTTTTCCTGTAGTCTTCATAGTCAGCGACTTCATCTACGGAAATCATCCGCCTATAGGCTTTTAATTCACCAGCTTTTGGTAGTTGAACCCTCTGAACTGTTGCAACAATGTTCATTAGGGGAATGTACGCTGGTGCTATGTCCAGAGGCCTTTGAGTTAGACGTTTGACAGCCGAGTCGACGTCCTCTGCGTGCAAGGTACACATACCACCGTGACCAGTTGCCAATGCTTGAAACAAAACGTATGCTTCGTTGCCACGAATCTCTCCTACAATTAAAACGTCTGGCCGATGCCTCATCGCAGTCTTAACCAAGTCAAAAAGCGTCACTTCGCCGCTTTGATTCGCCCCAAGACCGTAGCTTCTTCTTGAAATAAGTGACACCCAGTTTTCATGTGGTAGGTTGAGTTCAGCGGTTTCTTCGATTGTGACAATTTTGCTGCCAGGTTTAATCAAGCAGGCAAGACTGTTTAGCGCCGTGGTTTTTCCCGCAGCTGTGCCGCCGAGCACTACTATAGAAGCTCTGTTCTCCAAGCACAACCAGAAGTACGCGGCCATTTCTTCTGAAAATGTTCCCAGATTGATTAAGTCGATTATTGAGTATGGGTCCTCCCGAAACTTTCTGATGGTGAAGGCCGTTCCGAATGGGGTTACCTCACGTCTATAACAAACTGCAAGCCTGTGTTTGCCAGGGAGAGAGGCGTCAACTATTGGGAAGGCAGAGCTGACGTGTTTTCCAGTCATGTGAACCAGTTTGACTACGGTGTCGTCGACTTCTTCATCCTCTTTGAAAACAAGGTTTGTTTCAATGTTCTCGTATTTTCTGTGCCAAACGTAGACATGCTTACCAACGCCATCGCAGGATATGTCTTCGATGTTTTGGTCCCGCATCAATGGGTCAATTCTAGCAAAGCCAACCAAGTCGCGTTCAGCATGATAGAGAATCTTTGACCAAGAAACTTCTGGTAGCCATCCTAGGCTGATGCGATATTTGTTGACGATTTTCTTTGCTTCTATGTCAAAGAATTCTCTGGGGTCAAGAATTTCTTCCTTTGGCGATTCAATTTCGGCAAGTAGAATCTCCAATATTTGATTATATACGCTTTTTTCAAGGGCGTCAAGTTGAAGCTCGTCTAAAACATATTTAAATTGACCTGTTGTCGGATTTTGAACAATAACCACGTGTACAAATGGTTCATGAAGTGGATATCGCTCAACAACTGTGTAACCTCTTGGAACGGCCTTTGGAGGAGCTGAGGGAACATATCTTACTTTGAGCCTCTTCCAAAATTTAGGAGAAAATTTCAGTCTTGACAAAGATTTTAGTCTTGACAAAGACTTCTTTAGTTTTGTTAGAGGTTGCTTGATTCGTTGCAACGTACTTCTCCCATACGTAGTATTTTCTGAGCAATGTATTAAATCTTGCGTCTTACGAAAGTATATTAGAGCTCTGCGGTCTCATCAACCATAGTCACAAGTAAAATTCGCACACAATGCAATCTATGATGATACAAGAAGGGGCATTCTGAACGAGGAATTTGCAGGTACGTTAAGGGGAGCTTCCAACTGGGGGAATATACGTCGCAGAACATGTCAATCTTCCAAAAGGAAAGGGAAAGTATGGTAGTCTCAAGCATTGTGTAATGAGTATTATTTAAGGAATCGTAATATAGGTTAAATGCTTAAAAGCAGAATATCCTTAAATGAAGACCATAAATTAAGGAGAAGGCTGGGTAGTAAATTGACAGAAAAAAAGGTCAAGCACATTCTCACCGACAAAAGGCTTTCGGCAATCAAAGCGATGTTGGAGAAGGATCACGCAATCGATTGTATCTTGCTTTTACATCTTGAGAAGGGCCGGTGGAAGAATGCAAAGGGATTCATGCAGGAGCATAGTCTGACGCTTAGCGATGGAACATTTAGGGCGCGGATGATGGAGATTGAAGACTTGGGGCTGGCTAAGAGTGTGCCCATCGATCCGTTGAAGAAGTACTATGTGATTACCGAGTTCGGTGAGAGAGTGGCGAAACTCCTTCTGGAGTTCTTCGACAAAGCAGAAGCGCATATTAAGAAAGCTGCATAGAGACCTCACGGAATTTTTCTCTTTTTATGCGCAGCTAGCTTGTCCGTCCAACAGCTGAAAGGCTATGTTGGACCTAAAACAAGTCTTGCATAGCATTCAGATTTTTCTTGGCTAACAACTTGCCAGAACACGCGGAGAAGAGGTTTGCCCATAAGTTATCTGAAATAGTGTATATCCCTATCAGCAAGAGCCATAAGCTTTCTTCTAAGTTCCCCAACTTCTGCGCCGCAAACTGTTTGCAAAGCTTGAACTACCTGAATAGCTGAGGAACACTCCTTTGCCGAAGTCTTTATCTTCGGAAATGAGTGTAAAAACCTCGTGATTCAAAGCACAAGCGAGATTAAGAGCATCTCTAGGGTCAATCCTGTACTTTTCAGCGAGATTATAAGCCAACCAGATTACCGCATCATTGACGTCTAAGAATGTCAAATTCGGGCTCTCTAGGAAGGCTTTGGCAGCTTTCAATGCTCTTTCAAAGCGTCGTGATTAGATTTACGGACCTAGAGGACATGAGAGTTAACGGTTATCAGCGTGCTAAAACGTTTCTTGTGGGATTACCATTTCAGGATGTGGGTTACGCGACTGCTCAAAGATGTTTTTTGGGTTCTTTGATATAGCTGAACGTTGATCGAGTGGTCTTTGTGGGACGCTTTTGGTTTTTCCACATCCGATCCCAAGAATATGGTGTCTTAAGTCGTAAGATTTAAATGTCAATGTCTGCATTATCGTTGTAGTGAACCTCAAAGGAGGGAAAAAATGAAAATGAGAAAATTGTGGAGAAGTAGAAAGGCGTTAAGCCCAGTGATTGCAGCGATCATCTTGATTGCAGTGACAGTGGCGGTTTCAATAGCAGTCGCCGCATGGATG
>JAOUJL010000123.1 GCA_029883255.1 Candidatus Bathyarchaeota archaeon
ACAGCGATCAAGAGAACAACTTTCGTAGTTGAGAACGATCCTTCAACCATTTGAATCACTCCCTCTAATGCTAACATTTGGTAATATGTAGTTTGCTTAAAGCCTTTGTGTGCTGGCTCCTCATTCAGATGCGCGCGTGTATTTCTTTTCCTAGGACGCGATCAAAAAAATTGAATAATTGTTCGGACTCGTTTGTTTTCAGTTTTTCATTCCTTGAAGTTTCGTTAGTGCCGGGGGCGGGATTCGAGCCCGCGACTTCTGGGCCCCTTAATAAGAGATGTGCTCTCCAGATTATGAGTCTGGCGCCCAAACCAGGCTAGGCTACCCCGGCCATCCATGCCTTCATCAAAATGCAATTGGCGTAGCAAAGATTTAACTGTTTATCCATAGCGACTACTTGCTTTCCAGCTTCTGAACTGTTCCGGCGCGAGTACCCACGTAAACAATATCAGCCATCTCAACAAATAATCCTGTTTCAATTACACCGGGAATCGACTTCAACTTTGAATCCAAATTTTTTGGTGTGTTGATAGGTCCGAAGTCGACATCGACAATAAAGTTGCCGTTATCCGTTACAACTGGTCCAACCTTGCTTTTCGCTTCTCGCAAAACGGGTTTCCCGCCCTTCTCTTGCATCTTCAACATAACTGTCGGCAAAGCAAACGGCAACACCTCAACAGGTACCGCGCAATTCGCTCCTAGTTTTTCTATCAGTTTTGTTTCATCTGCCACTATTACAAATTGCTTTGTGGCTGAGGCAACGATTTTTTCCCTTGTTAATGCTCCGCCCATGCCTTTGATTAGGTTTAGTTGTCTGTCGATTTGATCTGCACCGTCTATCGTCAGATCCAATTGTGGGTGCTCATTCAATGTTGTTATGGGGATGCCACAGTGTACCGCCAGCATCAAGGCTTGATGAGACGTTGGGACTCCTAAAATCCGCAATTTTCCTCGTTGTATTCTTTCCCCTATCTCTTGAATTGCGTAGGCAACCGTGCTACCACTGCCTAATCCAACCGTGAAACCGTCTTTGGCATGTTTCACCGCTTCTAAGGACGCTTTTTTCTTAGCCTCTTCTCTCCAGCCCACGTTTTCACTCCTCAACCTCGATCTGCCCCAGCCTTTCTAGAACCTTCTCCACCTCGGCTGTAATCTCTTCAATCCTTTTCTCAGCCTCAGTTTTGGTTGGACGCGAAGGCCGTTTGCGCTCTCTTTTCGTCTTTTTTTCCAGCGGTGAGGGGGTTGGAGTTAAAGCGGGAATAGGTACCTCTTCCACCAGTTCTACTCCAAGGTGTGACCGGACATCTTCAATCTTTTTGTTCAGTTCGTCGAAGCGTTCGTCAAACAGTTTGACGAGGTCTCCTTGCATTGCTTCTAGTTCGTGTAAGGCAACAACTGATTCGTCCCGGGACATCAAGTCTTTGATTCTCAGCATTCTATCTTTGTATCCTTGCGCCAAGAGGTCCCGCTCTTCTTCGCTTATTTTTCCCTCTACTTGAGCCTCGTAAAGACGACGTATGGCATAACTGAGAATCTCCCTTTCTAGATTTAGCATTTTGAGTTCTTTCTGCGCCTTTTGAGTTTCATCCGCAGTTACAGTGTGCTCTATTCTCTGTGGCCACCTTTCCGCGACTTCAGGCGTTTCCAGCGGTTCTTTCTTTTTCTTCTCTCCACTTCTCATTGCGTAAAATGTGATTAAAGCCACAGAAACTGCTGCTACCGCGAGGATTATGTAGGGCCAAAGCCAGAGGTCAAAGGGCACAGCGGTTCCCTCTACAACATATCATGATTTTGTCATGTTACGTATATAAAGTGTGTGAGAGTGGAGCCTCGGGCGGGATTTGAGCCCGCGACCTCCGCCTTTTCGGAACTTTACCAAGGCGATGCCCTACCAGCTAGGCCACCGAGGCTATGACAAATATTTTAGAGCCTATTAGATGTTTAAAGAGTTTTGTTTATGTGCGTATGTGCGAGGCTCTCTCTACAGAAGGAAGGAGTTTGGAAATGTTTTATTTTTGGTTTATACCTTAAGAGTAGGTGTGCGGGGGTTTCCAAGCCTGGTCTAAGGAGCGAGGCTTAGGACCTCGTGGCGAAGGCCTTCGTGGGTTCAAATCCCACCCCCCGCACTACCCAAAATTGTCTGCTTGTTCCTGTTTTTGTTTGGTTTTTGGGTGTTCATACTATTTAGCAATCATTCCAAGCGCAATCATTTTTGAAAGTTCGCAAAAAGTCAAGAGTGAACCTTTTGGGCGAGTTCTTTTGCCCAGCTTCGGATGGCGTTCCAGTCTCTCGTCTATCATAGATGAAACAATTTAAATTCCCATTTCAGCCTCAATAGTGAGCAACGACTCGAGGTGGTATAATTGGACGATTGGTTGTTGAACATCTACATACTGAACCTGATGGTTACGCTAGCCATGTTCATCATCCTAGTTTTTCGGGCATGGATAGAACACAAAAATTACAGGCTCATGTGGAAGGAGATGGAGTGGAGAAGAACCTATGAAGTAGTAGGCAACGTGTTAAGAGCAGAGAAGGACTTGTTCACAGGAGTTGAGGGTGGGAAAGAATTGTACGACATCCTTTGTGAAATGTTCAAAGCGACAAAAAACAAATAGATTTGTATTAATACTCAAGGAAAATGCCAGTTCAAAATCATTTTCTTCGGTGCATTAGAATTTTCTCTTCCATATCGGAGCATGGGTTTCGTTAAATGTCTCTGAGACCGCTGAGAAGTGATGTAAAGTCCTTTTTCTAGAACCCGCTTGTTTTTGACAGTCGCCTTCTTCAGCTTAGAGGAACGAAAGCCGCATTTATCGCATCTATATCCTTTTTCTTTCCCCATAGACTTCATCCGCTTACTGCAACGAGGACATTTTGGGTTGAAGAAAACAATTTTGGGAGCAAGGTTCAGAATCCGTATTTTTTCAAGATTTATTGTGGCTAGATGCTTTGAAGAGACTGGGCGAACGCCACCGTAGGCTTCGATGAGGTCCCCCGCAATCAGCTTTTTAGCGACTTTTCGAAGAGTCCCTGTTGGTTCATACGCCGCGCAATCGACCTCTCCGTTTTCATCCTTTATTCTGAAAATCACGTGCCCTCCAGGGATAATTTTAGACTCTTCAACCAATTCCCCTTGAACAACTACAGGATTGAATGGTTGTATTTCGCTGATTGAATCAACTCTTCGTAGGTGAGCGTCGGTTCCATGGTTCGTGCGAAAAATTGCCCACCTCTCAATTGGTTCTTCTGAGCGAACTATCTCGTGGGCTTGTTTAACGGCTTCTGGGCTCTCCCCTCGGATGCCGTAGAGAATCGGGTCTGGGCCTCTTGGCGTTATGAGGATTCGACCTGTTTCTGGGTCTACGTTGTTGAAAGTGAGAGGTGAAGTTTTCTCGTTCATTTCCCTAACGGATGAGGTTTGTATTCTTCGAGGTGTGCCGCGATTCTTAGGGGTTCGATACGTTATGACTTCGTACGTGTGGTCGTTTTCCAGCGTTTCTCCGATTGCGGCTAGTCCTCCGATGATGCCGCGTCCATTCTTGAAACCCACCGCCTCAGCTCTAAACATTTTAACAAGTTTCAAGGCTTCCTCCATTTTCACAACGCCTTGTATCGTCCTTTTAGCGAAAGTTCTAAGCTCGCTTGGTATGTTGTTGAAAAGGAAAACAACTCCGGGATCAGTGCCCGTGTAGCTTAGATCCGCGTTTTTCTCAACTGTGTCAATTGTGGTTTCCATGATTTCTTCTACGAGTTCTTCGTTGCATCGGATTCGTAGGCAGAGGGCACCGTTTCCTCGTGTTTTCCATGGAACGTTTGGGTTGAGTCGGATGAGGTTGGGGTAGTCGCTGAAGTAGGCGCCTATCTGACGTAGTTTCATGACGAGAAGCGCGGCTACGTAAGTGGTGCAACCCATTTTCGGCGAATCTGTATCGTCGAACCCTATGTGCATCCTAATCATTTGATGCCAACTCAGCATTTACCCTGAAAGAACAATGGGTAATAAGAACTTTAAGCTATGGAAAACTGTTTCTTTGCTTGATGAAGCGTGGAGGAAAAAAGGGAGGATGGTGGCGGAACTACGATTTTTCTTCAATCACAATCATTGTCAAGGTGGACCGAACTTTGTCTAGTCGGCGAACGTGCCATGTCACCGTCTCTTTTAGTTTATCCATCGTATCAGCTGTAATCTTTGCCACGACGTCGTAGACGCCGTAGACTGCGTTTGCTTCTACTACTCCTTTGACTTTTCGGAGTGATTTAAGAACCTCGGTCTCCGCGCCTATCTCAGTGTTTATCAACACGAAAGCGGTTGGCATATTCAATCCTCCATGGCTTTATGATTAGTTTATGCCCTAAAATATTTTTGCTTACAAAATTGTTATTTTCTTCAGCAAACTATAGAGAGAGTTGTGGCAATGGATATGATAAATGATAGGATGATGACGAGCAGGGAGATGCGCGCCTTGGAACTGAACTCCGAGTATTTTGGAGTTTCAAGGCTACAACTGATGGAAAACGCTGGACAAAGCATCACCGCTGAAATAGCTTCACGGTTCAAACCCAACAAGACAAGAGTCGCCATTTTCTGCGGTTCAGGCGGAAACGGAGGAGACGGCTTTGTTGCGGCGCGCCACCTCGCATGCTTAGGTTTCAAAGTGGACGTAATTCTCGCTGGGAGATCAATGGACATCCTGAGTGGCGAGGCGCGGAGAAATTGGCTTGCACTACAAGCACTGAAAGATATAATCGCCTTACATGAGGTTTATGACTCTTCACTCGTCCCAACCGTGAAAGCTGACGTTGTCGTGGACGCTTTACTTGGGATAGGTTTGAAAGGGGCTTTGCGCCCACCCACTCTGCAGTTGGTAAGAAAGATCAACGAAATGAAGGCGTTCCGTCTTTCCGTAGATGTGCCCACTGGACTAGATTCCGATTCCGGCAATGTCTTCGG
>JAOUJL010000124.1 GCA_029883255.1 Candidatus Bathyarchaeota archaeon
CAACTTCGAATATTTTTCGTTGAGATAATCAAGATAGTGTTTGACGTTGATTTCTTCACCAGCGATCTTCTTGATTAGATCCGCAGCATTGTAAAGCTTTCCATATCGATGGACGTTCTCGATTAACCACTGTTTGATGTTGTGAAAGTTGCCTCTTGCGATTTGGTCTTTCCAGTCAGGCATGTCTTTCCTTAACACAACGAGAATCTGTCCACTGTAGATGTTGCCTAGCGTGTAGCTCGGGAAATAGCCGAAGTATCCTTCAGCCCAGTGTGTGTCCTGCATCACGCCTTCAGAGTCGTTCTCGATGTTCACGCCGAGGTACTCCCTGTACTTTTGGTTCCAGATTCTAGGAAGGTCTGCTACTGTGATTTTCCCGGCAATCAACTCACGCTCAATCTCGAACCGAATGATTATGTGGAGGCCATAGGTAACCTCGTCGGCCTCAATGCGAATCTTAGAAGGCTTAACATGGTTGATGGCGTGTACAAACGTGTCTAACTCGACGTCAGAAAAGATGTCACCTGTGAGTTTCTTCAGTTTCGGGAGATAATAGGTCCAGAATTCGCGAGATCGCCCTATGATGTTTTCTATGAATCGTGACTGAGATTCGTGGAATCCATAGGAGCAACCGTCTCCGATTAGTTGGTACATCCATTCTGGGTTTAGGTTCTGGTCGTAAGTGGCGTGTCCTCCTTCATGTAATGTCGAAAACATAGACGATGTAAAGTTGTTTTCGTAGTAGTGCGTTGTGATTCTCACGTCGTCGTAGTAGCCGGTAGTAAATGGGTGTTCAGTTTCATCGATTCTGCCTCTGGCTTCTTTTGACTCCACGTCGTACTCGATAAATCTGGAAAGCGAGTTGGCAATCTCACGTTGGATACCTACGGGAACCTTACGTTCGAGGATAGATGTGTCTGGTTGCTTTGGCGCGGTTTCGCACTTCTTTATTATCGAGACTAAGCCTTTTTTCAGCTCGTCGAAAATCTTTGTAATCATCTCAGAGGTCATGTGTGGCTCGAAAATGTCAATAAGAGCATCGTAGGATGTTGCGGTGCCCTTCACCTTCATTAGTATTTCAGCAGCTTTCTTTTTCAGATCAACGAGCTTTTCAAGTTCTGGCTTGAACATGGAGAAATCTTTGGCAGCCTTCGCTTTCTTCCACGCATCGACTGCGATAACACGTTGCTTTGCGGTTTCTACTACAAGTTCCTCGGGTAGCTTGGTCATTTCGTCATATTTTTTCTTGATCAGATACACATTTCTCTTTTGTAACTCGTTAAGAGAGTCATAGTTTGGATGTCCCTTGATCTTTTTCAGTAGGGTCCCGATTTCAGGGTCAGTAGTCGTTTTGTGTTCAATCTGTTTTAGAAATGCCAGCTGTTGACTCCGCAGATTGATTCCTTTCGGGGGCATCTTTGTTTCCATATCCCAAAGAATGAGGTTTACAATCGATTCAAGAACCATTATTTTTTTGCCTTTTTCCATCAACTTGTCGTAATTTGAACCCAACGTGTTTATTGCTTCCTCCATCACGATCACAGGAAGACCATTAATATTGCTCAATGGTATATATGACTTGCGCGCACTTCGAGTAGTTAGCGTTCAACTTTTGGTTTACATTCACGTCGTTTTGCATGCATATCCTGAAGCCCCTATGTTGATTTAATGGAAAAAACTACAAAATAGATGCATGTATGCATAGTCTCGTGGTGTTTTGACGTCACAACCTCTAAAACCAACCCATTCACGCATAAGCCGGCACAGTTAAAACGAGCCATATTTTCGCTCACTGTCTACTCAAGTGGGCAAGAACCGTGATATAGAAAAGTTAAATTTGTTCTTTTGCTGGCTACTTTCTATCTTTCTCTTCTTTCAAGCAATTTACGACCGCTCGAAAAATGGTGTATGGTTCAACATTTTGTACTTGTTTTTTCTCTTTTCCTTTGCTGATGTAATAAAGTGGATGATTTGGTTTCTTGACTGTTCGAATCCAGAGAGCACCCCAAGCAACGATTAAGATTAATGTGGAAAGAAAGACCAATAGAAGCAAATCAGCGGCTTTAACGGCGGCATCCTCAAACAACATAGTTCACAATAGAAGAATCGCTGAGATTAATTAAAAGTCATCCTTCGAAAACAGAACATAACGAGAAAAAAGATATTTTGAAAAAGGATAGAACAATCTTACAGCGATTCAAGGTTTTTAACGTTGCCTCGGTGTGGCACTTCAGCATGAGAATATCAATATACCATTTGGCTAATGTTGAAAAAAAGGGAAGGCTATAGACGATCTCGCATATCTAAACATAACAAGTGATACCAACAACCTTAACGTTCATGAACCTTCAGGTCATATTTGATGACCGCTTCCTGCCTTCGTCGTAAAACGTGGATTCGCAGTTTTCAGCTATGAACCTTTGTCGCAACAATGGTGCTCCGGCCGGGATTTGAACCCGGGTCGGCGGCTTTCTTCCATAATCAAACGTCGAGAGGCCGTCATACTTAACCGGACTATACTACCGGAGCGTCATAACTAAAGAGAATATGTCTGTCCTTAAATTTTTGGCGTTAAGTAGGCTGATTGAAACACAAAAAATGAGAATATGGGTTATTAGTACTCTTCGCCGTATCCTTCGCCTTCCGGTCCTCCAGGTGGACCTCCAGGCATCTTAGGTTTTGTCGCCGCGATCACGTCGTCGATCCTCAAGATCATCGATGCTACTTCAGTTGCTGACTTCATTGCTTGCTCTTTCACTCGTAGCGGTTCGATAACGCCGCATTCACGCATGTCCATGATTTTACCCGTGAAAACGTTGACCCCCATCAGGTGTCCCTTTGGTTTTTGGTGGGCTGACCTCAATCCCACAAGTATGTCAATGGCCTCAAGACCAGCGTTTTCAGCCAACGTTTTTGGCACTATCTCGATGGCGTCTGCGAACGCTTCTATGGCAAGTTGCTCTCTTCCTCCGACCTTTGTTGCGTATGGGCGAATCACCTTCGCTATCTCCGATTCAATCGCCCCTCCGCCAGCAACGACTTTGTTATGTTCAACCACGTCTGCAACCACGGATAAAGCATCGTGCATGGCTCTCTCCGCTTCGTCAACCATTCTTTCAAGACCCGCACGGATCAAAATGGCGACTGAACGTGGATGCTCACATTTCTCAACGAAAATCATCTTGTCGTCGCCAACTTTGCGTTCTTCTATTAGTCCAGCTTTCCCAAGGTCCTCAGGCTTCAAGTCATCCAGATTCGTGATTACTCTTCCTTCGGTGGCTCTAGCCAATTTCTCCATGTCAGACTGTTTCACTCTTCTGGCGGTTAAAATTCCATTCTTCGCTAAGAAGTGTTGAGCTACGTCGTCGATGCCCTTCTGACACAACAGTACTTTGGCGCCTGAAGCTTTGATTTTTTCAACCATTTCCTTGAGCATGCGAGTTTCTTTATCTAGAAACGCTTTCATCTGCGTAGGGTCTCTTATCCTAACCTCGGCGTTGAACTCAGTCTTCTCAACTTCCAGTGGGCAATCGAGCAAAGCTATTTTTGCGTTTTCGATTTTTTTTGGCATCCCTGGGTGTACAACCTCTTTGTCAATTATTATGCCGCTGATAAGCTCTGTGTCGTGGAGGCTTTTTCCTGCCTTCTTTGTGATCTGAATGTTGTCGATATCTGCTACTCTTCTATCGCCTCTATGATCAGTAATTTGTGTTACAGCGTCAATGGCAATTTCTGCCAGATGATCTCGCGCAACGCCTACTGCTTTGCTAGCCATAGCTGTTATTGCAACCTTCTTCAAGATTTCACGATCTTTGAGGTCAGCGGTTATTCCTATTTTGCTGAGTGCCTCTATTGCTTTTTGAAGAGCCTTCCTGTACCCGCTTGCGATGATTGTTGGGTGGATGTTTTGATCCAGTAGTTCTTCAGCTTTTTGTAAGAGTTCTCCAGCAAATATGACCGCGGTTGTTGTTCCGTCACCTACTTCATCGTCCTGGGTCTTGGCAACTTCAACCATCATTTTTGCGGCTGGGTGTTCAACGTCGATTTCATCTAGGATTGCTGCTCCGTCGTTTGTTATGGTTATATCACCGAGGCTGTCGATTAACATCTTGTCCATGCCGCGGGGGCCCAGTGTTGTCCTTAAAACTTCAGCGACAACACGGGCAGCCATGAAATTGTTTCTTCGAGCTTCTCTACCGCGTGAACGGGCGGTTCCTTCTTTCAAGATTATAACCGGTTGTCCCGCTTGTGTAGTTAAGTAGGCCATACAAACTCCTCCATTAACAAATATTTAATCTAACTACAGCAATTTCCCCTCGGATATAAACCTTTTTCACTAATCAGTGGGTCGCGACTTGAATTTCTGAAATAAAGAGAAGGTGAAGACGCGATTTATTTGCCCATAATTTTCTTTACAGCTATCTCGATATCTTTTGCCTGAACCGTTTTTCTTCTAGCATGCTCGGCGTAGTCTTTGGCTTCTGAAGCGATTTTGATGCCGATATCTTCAAGTGCCTTTGCTAATTCCTTTGCCGCTGACTCACTTACTCTTTCTGCCCCTGCTTTCTTGCATATCCTATGCATTGGGGCTACAGATAACTCGGAGTTTTTCATACAACCGCCTCCGTAGCTTCTTTTTTTGTTTAAGTCACCATTTAACCTTTTCGGAGACTGAAAGCGTCGGCACTTGTTCAATGTTAAAAATCAACCCTTTTTTATCCATCTTATTCTCAGTTATACCCGCATTGTGAAAAAGGGCATAAACGAGATTCGCCTTTGAAATAGCATTAAAGGTAATTGAATCGCTTTTCATAAATGCTGTCAAGACGCAAGTAATAAAAGGCACGGGAAATGGAACATTAATGGCGAGATAGATAAGACATGGTTTAGGGATGGAGGCAAGTGAATACTTGGGTAAAGTCCGAACAGAAAAGGTGAAGAAAGTAGC
>JAOUJL010000015.1 GCA_029883255.1 Candidatus Bathyarchaeota archaeon
GTTCCTAAGCGTCTGAGGGAGCTTTTTAATGTTGAGGATGGGGATTATGTTAGGGTTGGTTTGGTGGAGGTTATGAAGAAGAGCGGGGATGGTTGGGTTAGGAGGCGGGTTGAGTGAGGTGGTGTTTTGGATGAGTGCTTTGAGGCATGGGTTTTTTCGTAGGGGTTTTATGTTGTGTGACAGGTGTGTCTTGAATGTTAGGTGTGAGAGTTTTGTTCCTGGTGGGGAGTGTGCTGTGGAGAGGAGGGCTTTTGGTTGGATTGTTCGGAGGTTGATTGGTGGGTATGGGTTGGAGGGTTTGGCTGATGAGATTCTGGTGGGGCGTGTGGCTATGTATCTGGTGCGGATTGCGAGGGCTGAGGTTTATGAGGCTAATGTTGGGGTTTCGGATAAGTCTGTGGTTTGGGGCAGGTACGTAGCCGGTTTGGACAGGGTTCTTCGGGGGTTGTTGAAGGATCTGGCTCTGAGTAGGGCTGAGCGGAAGAAAGCGGAGAAAAGCGACGTGCTTGTGGATGTTGACAGGTTGCTGAAGGGTTTAGGGAAGAGGAGGAGGGTTGCGAGGAGAGGTTTGGTTCGGAGGCTTTCTCCTATGGGGTTGGTTTTGAAGGATTGGAGGGTTGAGAGGCGGAGGTTGTCCGTTTCTCGTGGTGGTCGCGGTGGCAGTGGAGACGAGGATTCCTAAGAAGGCTGTTGAGCCGTTGATACTGCTGTGTGGGAAGCTGGGTAGGGAGACGGGAAGACAGGCGGAGGAGGTTTTCAAGGAGTTTTTGGTGTGGATGAAGAAGTATGCGTGGTACTTCTTCGGTGAGCCCTGGTCTGAGAAGGCGGAGAAGCAGGTTATGCTTAGTGGTGAGGATGTGGAGTTCGTTGAGAGGAGCGAGAGCTACGGGGAGGAGTGTGAGCGGTTTGCTTTGGTGTGTCTGAGGAGGAACATGAGTTTGAAGGGGTTTGACGTGGAGGGTTTTGATCGGGACTTTGAGTTTTTCGGGAGGATACTTTGTGGGAACTGTTCGGTCTGGAGAGCCACCGGGCTTAGAAGGTTTGTGGAGCGCGTGGAGCAGAAGCGGAGAGAGAATGAGGAGGAGATGAAGGGAGAGGATCCGTCGTGGATCACCAGGGAGATGTACGAGTACAGGCGGAGGCCGGATGTGGTTAGGCTGGACAAGATGCGGTTGGTTGAGCTCAGGTTTTACGAGGAGGTCGGCGGGGCCAAAGGTAAGAGCTGCTTGGATAGGAACAAGTACAGGTGTCCTTATGGGGATGAGTCGGAGAGGTTCGTTGAGGATGGGGAGCTTATTTACGATTTGTGGCGGCTTGTGGAGTGGTATGACCGTCACTGGAACCGTTCTCGCATGTTTCAGCCTTCGCCTGCGGACGTGAAATGGTGCCATTACGATGAGGCGAGCATCATAGACGTGACGAGTTATGAGGATGTCTTGAAGGCTGCTGAAGACGGCAGGCTGAAAGGGATATTTGAAGAGCATGAGAGGTACTTGAAGGAGACTCGAAGTGAAGACTGAAATGTTGGAGCCTTTACATAAGATTGTTTGCGTGGGCGCCTCTTGGGCAGCGAGACTTCTTCAACGTCGAGGGGAACTAAGCCTTTAGGGGTGTTTGCAGCTGTTTTGGCGTTGCCCGAGAAGTGTCAAGGTTTTGTACGACTGGAATAGGCAGAGCAGTAGGGGAGAGTTAGCTTTTTTGCTTGACGGGTGCAACTTCGGCTGCTTCGTCTATTACTACGTGAAATGTTGACGTGTCGTCTTCTCTTTTTGTGGGTTGGCTGGGTTGAAGAAGCTGATTGATGTCTTTTCGTTTTCCGATGCATATCATGACCCATGGCAACAGGATTGTTGGTGCGACAATCAAGGCTAGAAATAACTTCAGGAATTTTTTGTGTCTCATCTCTGGTTCTGTTCATGTTTCTTTAAGGTCACCCTGATAATTGTGTTATGAATGCGGGGTATGGATTCAAAATTCAGCCGACTTGTTGAGTTCAGTAAAGATGAAAGTGAAACTTGAGAAGGCGTAAATTCCTCTGAGACTTGTACTAGATGTAGGCGTTTTGTTAGGATTTGTTTTTTAAAGACTTGGAGGTTCTTTGCGTGCGCCTTCTAGTTGTGGTTTTTGGTCCATTGTTTATGTCAGGGGTGCTTATACAAGATTATTTAGACTACGTATCGGCGGCTTGCCGCTTTTATTCTATCTAAGGCAGAATGAACCGCTGATACGAAAGTTCCGATTCTCTGTAAAAATAGCGCGCGTGCAAAAAACTCGAGAAAAAAAAAGGGTGCGGAAGGTCTTTCAGTACTTGAACAGTCACTTTTATTTGGGAACGATGTTGACCGAGCCATAGCCGAATATGGGTGTTCCGCCAAAAGTTTCCCCGGTCAGGGGGGCAAAAGTGTCACCGGGGCTCATGCCATCTGGATTGTCAACGGAGTCGTATTTACATTCCTGCGTCTTAAAGAATAACAGCAAGTCCAAGTCGCCGTCTGGTGGGCCATTGTTACTTCCGGTTTCGACGTCTTCTATCGTCCAGCGCAATGGCGCGGCACCAGCAAATAATACGCTTGTAGGGTCAACAGTGGTTGCATCGAAACTACCGTCTGTCAGTATAGCCACCGGGATCACCCCCTTGGATTTCAGGTTGATGCTGTTCGGACAGCTACCTGGCTTGATGTCGATACTGACAGTCACCGTGTTGGCCTCGACTGGCATAGTGACCAGCAACACTGAAAGCGCCAGAAACGCAACTCCAATTAGTTTTTTCATTTTTCTTTCTCCTAGCTAACAGAAATAAATATTGTATATAAAAACATTAGTGGAAGTTTCTTCTATAACTCTGGACTAGTGAACATTGCAACACAATTTTTGACTCGGTGAATTATTTTGCGTTTTATTGGCACAAAAGCGTGCGTCCTTTAATGAGTTTAAGTAGAGATTTCATTATATGTCGTTTGATCTTGTTTTCGTTTGGTTTGGTGTTCTCTTATGATTGCTGCTGTGGCGAAGGATATGGTTAGTGCGAGTAGGCTTATAGGTATGGGTGTGAGTCTTATGCCCCATGGAGTGTAGTTGAGAAGCAAGCCGACTATAGGAACGAGGGCTAGGCTCATTACTATGCTTAGGGCGGCGCGTTCTATCTTGTCTAGGTCTTCGGAGCTTGTTTGAATTGGGACTTTTGTTGGGAATAGTGCTTTTATGAAGGTGTAGCCTGGGAGCCATAGGACGTAGATTGTTCCGAGGATGTACCTTGCGTATACCAGCGGGAAAGCGTTTTCAGGTATCACGAAGATGACCAGTACGGTTGTTAGTGTGAGGATTGTAGTTATCCAGTACCAGTAGGCTTGGCTTGAACGCAGGTAGGTGGCGAGTTTTTCTGGCGGGCGCGTAGGATGTGGTTTAAGCTGTATCTTTCCTTTTTCTTGTAAGCGAAGTATGTGAGTGAGTATCTCTTTCTCTGGCAACGGGAACTTTTCTTGTGTTAGCCTGATCAGTTGTGTGACGTTTTCTGGTCTCATTTCTTTTGCGATTTGAATTATGTGTTGATCTATCTTGTCTTTAGGCAATTTTTTGTTTGACAGCTGGGTCCCTCATAGATTTAGCGTGTTATGATTTTCTCGATGAAGTTTATGTATTTTGTGAGTGTTTTGGGTAGTGCTTGTCTTAGCAGTTCGAAGTCTTGGGTTTTTAAGGCTTTGAGTATGTAGAGCGAAAGTGCGTAGATTGTTGCGGCTGTTAGTATTTCTATGATGAGTGTCTGTGTGATGGGCAGGTTTTTGCTTATTGTTGCTTCGAGTATTAGCAGTAATGGGATGGTTGCTGTTGTGGCTAGGGCGGATTTCCATAGGGCTTCCTTGTCTATCTTAACTGGGATCTCTTTGTGTAGTATGTAAAATGCTAGGGCTATGCCGATTATCTGTATGATTAGACGCGTTAGGGCTGCTCCTGTTGTTTGGAGGAACGGCACAGCGGCCAAGAGTATGGTTACTGTTGAGATGGCTAAAACGACGTTGATTATCAGTATTTGAGTTGTTTTTCCTATGGCTACCAGTGCCGTTGTGAATAACGAGTAGAGGGCTATGATTATTGTGGCGATTGACAGTATTGATAGGGGTATTGCTCCGGGCGTGTAGCTTTGGCCGTAGAAGAAGGCTAGTGCTGTTGGGGATATGGCTGCTAGGCCTAGGCAGCTTGGAAGGATTATGTAGATTAGGTATCTGCTTGAGGTTTTTAGGATGTTGGTTATGTCTTCTGGTTTTTTGGAGCCGTGTTTGGCTGAGAGTGCTGGGAATATTGTGGTTGTGATTGGGATCCATAGGATGGAGAGGACGGTTACGCTGTTGAGTGCGATATAGTATATCCCTGTTAGAGAGTAGTCTAGGGTGAGGGCGGTTATTATCACTATGTCTGCTCGATTAAGGATAAGCAGCGTTAGACTGCTTAGGAAGAGAGGGAGACTGAACTTGAGTATGGGCTTGAGGGGGGCGTTGTGGGTTGTTTTTGGGAGTCTACCACGTATGAAGACTAATGCGGTGATTAGGGCTGCGATTGAGCCGACTACGTAGCCTATTATTACTCCTTCTAGGCCCATGTGAAGTATGGCTAGTGTAACGGCGGTTGTTCGGCTTATGATTATGAATGTGAGGGTTACAGTGGCCATTTTTCCGAAGAGGTAGAGCGCTCGTAGAGTGGAGTTGTAGAGGGTCATTATGCTGGAGAAGAGTGTGTATATGAGCATTAAGATTATGAGATGTGCATAGGTTGATGGGCCGAAAAGATATTGTGAGAGCTGGTTTGACAATACGATGGCTATTACGAATCCTGCAATTGATAGTGTGAGAACCGTTTTTGTGACGGTTTTTTGTACTGAGGCGGCTTCTTCCGGTTGGTTTTTTCCTAGTTTTTCTGAGGCGAACTTGGTTAGGGCTGTTGGTAGGGCTAGTCCGGTGATGAGGATGATGGTTGAGGAGAGGAATGAGAGGATTGATAATGCTCCGATGTCTGTTTGGGTTAGGGCGTTTGTTTTTGTTACGGCGATGTAGAATAGTCCCATGATCAAGTATTGAAGTGTGTTGGTTAGTGTTATCTGGAAGGTTCCTTTGGGGATGTTGTTGGTGTGCATAAGAGCTTCCTTGCCTGACGATTGGTTTTTGTTAGGTTGATGTTATTATTTCGTAGATTCGTATGGCTACTGTTATCAGGAATAGTGTTCCCGTGGTTAGTGCGGCGTTTTTTAGTCGTTTTTTGTTGATTAGCAGGTTTGTTTTTCCGTAGTATGGTGAGGTGAGTTCTGATGTTGTGAGTAGGATTATGGCTGTTACTGCCAGCCAGAGGCTTATGTCCCAGAAGGATAAGGGGAAATTCATTGTTATTCCTCGAGGATTATGCGGTATTCTGTGTCGATGTTTCTGCCGTTTGTTTGTTCTTTTTCTATGGTTACTGGTTTACGTGTTGCTTTTGTTATTGCGATTGCTATGGCGCTGCAGATTGGGCAGCCGATCGCGGCATGTATGTGTGGGAGTGTTTCTGTTTCTTTGCATGTGTCGGTGTAGACTGAGTTGGTTATTTTTGCGTGGATTGTGCCGGTTTGTAGGTGGATTAGGGCGACTGCATCGGTTAGTTTTTTGGCGGTCTTGCTGGGTTTTGTTTGTATTTCTATGTTTTCTGCGATTTCCAGGTCTTCGATGAAGATTTTTGGGAGGTTTTGTTGTAGGTGTTCTATGTCTGTTTTTGTGAAGCTTTTTCCTGTTGTTTTTTCGAATAGTTTTGAGAGGGAAAGGCCGGGTGGGATGATGAGTGCTGCTTCTGGGTTTTTTAGGAAGATCTTGTTTTCGTGTTTTTTTGTTTCTTGTGGTGTTGGTAGTGTTGTGTTCTTGTCTTTTGGTATGTAGATTTGACATGTTTCTGGGTTTGTGAAGTATTTTGGTGGTAGGTAGGTGGGTTTGCCTTGGTATTCGAGTTCGGCGAGTATTTGGTTTATGTCTGCTAGGGTTGGAAGCGTTGTGGTGTTTAGCAGTTTTTCTTTCACGTATTTTCCGGGGCGAATGAAAAGGAGTAGTGCGCCCCAGAAGGTGAGGCCTAAGCCTATGAATGCTAGGATGACGTGTTCGTAGAATATTGAGAGGATAAGGGATAATGTGCCGAAAACTAGAAGTATGTATCCGATGACTTTAGACGATTCTCGCATACGCTTCTCTCATTGTTCAAATTTGGTTTGGATAATGGCTGTGCAAACGAGTCTTGAATAGATTAGCGCGCGCGAATGTGCAAATGTCTCGAGGATGCATATTATGTCTATGTGGTTTATTTTTGTGATTTGATGGTTTTTATTAGTTGGACGACTTGTTTTCCTAGTGATTTGGCTGCTTGCATTGCGCGGTTGTCTTGTTTGACTTCGCCTTTTTTGGTTCCGTAGCCTGAGATTCCGAGTCCTGTTGCTAGCATGTCTTGGCCGAGGAAGAAGTTGTTGATGATTGATAGGGTGTTTACGCTTCCTCTGCTTCCGGTGGCTGCGATGGCGCCGCCGACTTTGTTCTTTAGCTTGTGGTATGGGTATCTTAAGGCGTATGTGCGGTCCATGAATGTTTTGGCTTGGCTGCTGACCGACCAGAAGTAGACTGGACTGCCTAGGATTATTCCGTCTGCTGTGAGGAGTTTCTTGTAGACTTTTTGCATGTCGTCCTTGATTCTGCACTCTCCGGTTTGGTGGCAGGCTTCGCAGCCGTCGCACGGGGCTATGTTCATTTCTGAGATTCTTAGCAATTCTGTTTCTGCTCCGCTTTCTTTTGCTCCGGCCAACGCTTCGCTTACGAGAATTTCGGTGTTTCCTGCTTTTCTTGGGCTGCACGTGATGCCGAGAACCTTCAAGGATTGAGCCTCTTATCTGGGAGATAATGCCTTTTCAGGTTTGTTCTGTTTGTCCTTATAGTTGACTTTTCTAACTAGGTATACGAGACTTAGCCCTAGAATGACTACTATTGTAAGGGTTATTGTTGTTGGGAATTCTGGGATTATGGTTACTTGGTGGGTGGTGTGGATGTAGGTGAAGTAGAGGTATATGTGTGTGCTGTTGGATAGCGGTAGTTCTTTTTCCGTTGTGGGTGGTAAGCCGTCAATGAGGATAGTGTAGTTGCTACCGAGTAAAGCGTATGGGATGACGATTCTGCAGAAGCCTGCTGTGCCTTCTTGGCCTGTGACGTTGAAGCTTATTGCGTTTTGGGGGTTTGTTTCGAAGTTGAAGTTTGTGATTGTGGAGTTGCAGATTGTTGCTAGGGTGTGGTTTTCTTGTTGCCATTGGATTTTGAATTGGGAGAACACGCCCATTAGGGGATGGTTGTCTTGGTTGTTGTGGTCTATTGGGTATGGTGTGTCTCCTATGCCGTCTTGGTTTGCGTCTATGCCGTAGTAGTCGCTCCAGTAGTTTCCTTCGTATGTGTTGTTCCAAGCGTTGTAATGTGATTCGAGCATTACTGCTTGGTTTTGGTTGTTGATGAAGTTGTTGTGAATGATAAAGTTGTTTTCGCCCGTTATGCCTAAGCCTTCTTCGTTGTCTTTTATCGTGTTGCGTATGACAGTGTTATTGCTCGATTGTCCGCAGAGCACAATTCCACGCCATGAAAAATTGCCAATTACAGTGTTGTCTGAAACTGTGTTGTTATGGGAGTAATGTAACCATATGCCTCGGCTTGTACCGGTGATGTTGTTTCCGGTGATGACGCTTCCACTACATTTTTCCAACCAGATGCCGTTGCCTCCGTTTTTTATTGTGAATCCACTGATGTTGACTGTTGTTAGGATTGCTTGGATGACTGTGTAATCGCTTCCGCTTCCTTCTATGATGGTTTTGTTCTTGTCTTCGCCTTTCAATGTCAAGTTTTTGTCGATGACCAGGTTTTCTCGGTATGTTCCGGAGGATACTTGGATGGTGTCTCCCGGACTTGCCTGGTTTATGGCCTCTTGTATCGTCGTGTAGTCTTGAGGAACCTTTATTGTAGCTGGGCTTGCTTTGACATTAAGCTGCATTGTAGCTGATATGGACAAGAACACTATGCAAAGAAGAAACAAGACTTTTCTGTATATCATTTTTTTTACCTCTTATCTAGGTTAGTTTGTTCGTTTGCTTTTATCATGGTTATCCTTATTTATGCATTATTCCAGCAATTAGAAGTTTAAATGTGGTTATTCTATCTTGGCTACGAATTTTGTTTCTATATGCCATTTGGGTAGATGTTTGTTAAGTAAGGTTTTCCATTTTCTTTTCTTTGGATTAGCGCGTGCTGCGTTGCCAGAGCCAACATCCAGAACTTTCAAATAATTCCTCTGCTTTGGTCAGTTCATACGATTGTGTGACAGAAATTATTTAGGTTCGGGTGACAAAGACACACTCAGAATCGTTTGAAAGGAGAAGATAAAGGTGTTGTATACTGCCTGTGTTTCGGTACTTCAGAAGGTGAAAAGAAAGGTGAAAGTTCACTATCTGATAAGAAATCATGGAAACGATGTAGTCGTACCCGACCAGCCGGATCTCGACCAATTCAGAAATGGAGTATTAACCTGGCAAGGGTTCAAGGTCAATTATTTGGCTAAGCTTATGAGGCCTGAAGCTGAGGAATGGATGAAACGCGTTTCGGGCGAAGCCGCCTCTGAAGACGTCGTTTTAGTGGATGAAGAGCAAGATGTTGAAAATTGTTATCGCGTACTGTTAGCGGAGATGATGATGAATATGTTCAGTGGAAAGATGAAGCTCCGTTACATGGGAGAGCTAAAGGTTTAGAAGTTTGGATCTTTCCCTATGGGACATACGTGTACGCATTTGGAGTTGCAAGGACCGTAGGTCCACTTAAGAGTTACAGGGTTCATGATTAGATCATAGCTTCGGCATTTCTCAGGGATCCATTGGTAGTTTTCGCTCACTTTCTTAAAGGCTCCGTACTTGCACGCTTTTACACACTGAATGCAGTCGCCACACACATCTGTTTTTAATGGAGCGCCATACTTCAAGGGCGCGTCGGTCAAAATGCACGCTAGGATATTGAGAGGCCCAAGTCGCGGGTGGACAAGGAAACTTCCTTTTCCAAAAACACCTAACCCCGCTGAGTAGGCGGCCATTTTGAATGACAGGATGCCCGACCAACCATGTGGTTCAGTAGCGACTTTGAAATCTCTTTCCACTAGAAAACTTTTGACCGCCTCGATGGATTGCCTAGTCTCTCTCCGAAGTTGCTTAATCTCATCTTTCAGTTTAATATAGGTTAAGCTGAAGTCTGGCCCCCATTTGTAAACATAGTTTCGATCCTCGTTCAACTTTCTTCCACACGCTAGTATTATCACACTCTTTGCATTCAACATCAGATCGGAAGGTCTATGTCCTTTCGGGGAACTTTCCTCCAGCCTTTCAGTAGATGTAAAACCGACTAGATCTGCTCCCGCTTCTAAGCCTAGAGTTCTGATTTCTTCGGTTAATTTCTCATTTTCATTTTTCATTCTTACGTGACCTCCGGCGTGGCTTCAGAGATTAGTTAACACTTTTCTAAGCATCTTATCTGTAGCATTTTGCAGTCTTTCTTGTAAGGAAATATAATGGTGCTGACTTCTCTTTTGGAAACCCTCGAGATCTTTATTCGAAAGATTGAGCAACTTAAGCCACAATTTCAGTTCTGGTGGTTCTTGAGAGTTTTTTTTCTCTTCTCGGGTTGTTAGCTTCAAGGCTTCGTCTCTAGTGATTTGTCCAGTTCTTACGAGCATGCTGTATCTCATTGCTGCGGAGAAACCCCATTTCTTTTGTTTGAAATGATCATTGACAGATTCCATGATGCAGTCAATGTGATGATATCTGTCTGCTCTTTGTCTCCAGCTCAGCTCGCTCTTCAATGTGTTTAGTATCGCGTGCTCGTTCCAATCGAGGTAGTCGGGGAGAGGAACGATTTGTATTTTTTGGGATGGAAAAACGCGTTGAGATAAGCTTCGAAGAGTACTATTGTGGAAATTTTGAGGTAGATGAAGGTACTCTTCCACTTCTTTGAATGGGACTTCGCCACGGATGACCTCTTTGAAGTAGGATGTTGACCATTGGTA
The DNA here is from genome assembly GCA_029883255.1 of Candidatus Bathyarchaeota archaeon. The sequence goes on from JAOUJL010000015.1 coordinate 10,078, forward strand.
GATGCGGCCGCCTTTGGGTAATCGGTCAGCTATTCTGTTTGACGATCCGGAAACTATTAGAGGAATGCCATAATCTTGAGCAACCTTGTGACTCATCGACCAAATTCCAAGGTTGCATGGTGTGCAGAATTCACCGGTCTTTCGGAAAAATAGCGCATACAATTTCTTGGCTGTCTTCCAACTTGGACCGGATGTTATGAAGTCCACGTTTAATTTTTTAACGGCATTATGTATGTTTTGTTTTGCTATTTCTGATTGGAAACCGTTATTAAAATTGAAAGCCAAGGTTCTTAAGTTGTAGACTTTTTTGCAGATATAAAGAACATAGATGCTGTCTAAGCCACCACTTATTGGCACTAGACAATCGTATTTTCCACCTTTATGTCTATAGAAATCAAAGGTTCTATCTAATTCCCCCTTTCTTAAGGCCTTGTCTAGGTTGAACCTGCTCCATCCTTCATCAAAGTCTTTACAAACATTGCACAAACCATTCTCGTCGAACTCTATTTTTGGACAAGTTTCAGGCAATACGCATCTTGTGCAACGTCTCATTTCATTCTCCCTGATTGGAAATTGATTGTTTTCTTAAGTAATGTTCCTCGGCAATGTCCTTCTGACAAAAGGCAGATACATGAACCGAATTTTTCAAAACCGTTTCTTTCGAATATGTGGTGAGAAGTTTCTCTGAATTTGGTTTTGATGTAGATCCCTGCATAAGCCTCGGTGATACCTCTTTCATTTAGGTACTTCACGGTTTCTTTTATGAGGTTTGTTCCTATTCCTGTGCGACGGTGCTCTGGAAAAACGTACAATTTTGATATCCAAGAGCCAGAGACTTTCTCCATCTTGGTGTTTAGATGCCGTGCGTAACTCTCCTTCCATTCTCCAGAAACGTATGTGATATCTCTGTGACCTACACTTATTGCACCCAAAACTTTTCCATCACCTTCAGCAACCACGATCTCTTCTTTAGACGGGAAAACGATCTCGCAGTCAGAATATTGAGGAATCTTCAGAAGAGATTCGGTATCATGTTTCGTGGCAAGTCTCACAATTATCGAACCCATTCTTCATAGCCTCTTGATTAAGACGGCAAACATAGCGCGCGCGATCTTTCATCCAAGCCAACCGAACTTAGTAGCTACCGCTGATATGTCTATGATGTTGATTATGAAGTCTTTTCTGATATCTGCGGTCGGGTCCCATCTTGGATGTCCTGGTTTGGTTCCAAACGCTTTTGCAACAATAGCTATGTCGATGATATCGACTTTAAGATCGAGGTTTATGTCTTCTCGAATCGTTGTTATCGACGGGTGTCCCACTGTTATGATAGAAGCTGGATGCAGGTGTGTTTCTTCAGTCAGTCCTAGGGCCTCTCTCATTGCGTCTTCGTCGGTGTCTGCTTTACCCCAGTCAGCTATCAGTTCCCAAGCTGTGCTTTCCAAATGGACGTTTTGGGTTATCAAACCGACTTCGATGTATGTTGTGTCCACGGTTAATATGTGGCTGTCATCCCACGCTAGTGCAATTATGAGGGGAGCAGAAGAGACCCAAGTGTTTCCGCTGGCTAGCGCGATGCTCAGACGCCTATCTGCAGCTGCGATTGTGGTTAGGGTGTGTTGTTCGGGAAGGTATTCGTATGTTCCAGAGGAGTTGGCTGCGTAAATTCTCATAGGATAGTATGAGTGAGCGGAAGGAACAGTTCTATGCCTTGTCGGAGGGCTTGTAGCAGTGTCTTCGTAGTAGGAGTATCCGTAGCTTGCCCAGAGCACCTGCGAAAGTTCTTGTTTGGTTACGGGGTTTTCACTCCATTCATGTGAGGAAAAAACTGAGTCTAAAGCATTCTCGAGTGATACGGTGCTGTCTTGGATTTCAGGCAGTTCTGACGAGGATGGACGAGATGTTGGAACGAGGTTTTGGTAATCAGTGTATGGAAGCAGAGGATACCCTAACGGCATCTTGTAAAGTACCTTTTCGTTTTCGGGCAAGCCTAACTCTTGATGGATGTATGTTCGTTCTAGCCATGTGCCGCCTTGGCAGACCGTTCCAAGATTCAAGGCGTTCGCCATTAGGTAAATGTTCTGGATTGGGCATCCCGATTCGGCGTTTCCCCAATGCACATCCGGACAAATGTTCGTGTCGAATGTTATGTACAGTTGTATTGGAGCGGGATAACCTCCACTAAGCTCTCTGTAGTCTCCTTCCTTCCAAAGAGTGAGGCTTTGGTTTTCTGGGATAAACTTGTAAGCGGCTGTCTCGTTGCAGACGTAGATTATGACGGGATAATCGGACAAAGTTGGAGCAGTTCTGCCTCGCCAAGAATAGCCGTAGGCTGCCCAAAGAACTCTGGAAAGTAATTCCCAAGATACCGGAGCGTTTAGATCATAATAGTCGCCATAATGGATTGACATTCTGCGGCTAATCACCATTTCAAGAGGCATATCACTTGAGCTTTCGTATTCATTTTCTTCCTTGTGACCTAGAGCAAGGTTTTGATTGCTTGTTGTTAAACTGGGAAGAAATAACACAAACAAAATGCAGGTGAGAAGAATCCGTTTTTTGTTCATATTCTGTTCCTCTTAACCTTAGAGAAGTAAGACAGCTACAGCCTCTGATATTCCGTTTCTTTCCAATTTCCCGATTTCTTCTTTTGTGAAGACCTTTGATTTATATGATATTCCTAGACTTTTCGTTTGAAGAAACATGTTCTCTAACATGTATCCCACTTCCCAGAGGGCTCGATTGGTTTTCTCATTACGGCTCAAGATGATTGCGATGTCAGCTCCATCCAAGTGGTCTGAGATGTTTACGTTTCTGAGAGGTTTTATATCATGGGTTGGATATCCGATCTTCCAAGATAGGTAGCGCGCGTATCGTGCGTAGCGTGCGTGTGCGCCCAAAAATCTTGTTGTCCAATTTATGTATCGGAACAGTTTGTTCTTTTTCACGAGGTAGACGTTGGTGTAGTTTTGACCGCCGCCCCATGTGGGGATGGTGAGGCCCCAAGGATGAGATTTAATATAGTGTGGTGTTCTGCCCTTTGCGGCCCAGAGCAGTTGGGAAATGTCTGTTTCATCGGCTTGGGTGCCAGTATCTCGGAAAAGTGTCAACTCTTCCAGTTCTGGTAGGCATTCCACGTTTCCGTCTCTCTCGGGTTCGCTAAGGTTCTTACCCTTTTTGAATGGTTTCTCGGGACTTGGAGGCGCGGTTGAAAATTTTCCAGCTTCATAAGAGTCTGCCTTTTCTAAAATCAGGTGTTTGGCTGTTGCCATTTTATTTTTGTATTCGGTTCCGTTGATGCCTAAGTTGTGGATGCATGTGCCCAACCCGAGTGCTGTGCAGGCTAGATATACCGCTTCTTGTTGCATGCCGCTTTCGATGTGAAGCAAACGCGTCTCAAAAAGATCATTTGTTTTCTCAAAGCCTAGAAACAAGTGTTCGTTTTCAAACCAGATTGAGAGTTTTCCGTCGGAAAATTGTAGAACTCTGCAACATCGTAGCACACGCTTAATGATTCTTTGAGGTGGATGCTTATTTTTGATAAAGTTTCCCCAGTGATTTTGTTTGGGGTTGCCGTCAAAGTCGCATGAGCACCTTGAATTAAGCACTTTCTCGATGGAGACGATTTCTTTCATGGTATGATTTCCCTCGGCACAGATTAGGTCTACTTGCTGTTCTTAACGTACCATTTGACGAGCTTGGTTAGGCCTTCTTCGATGGAGAACTTAGGATCGTAACCCAAAATTTTCTTGGCTTTGCTTATGTCGGCGTAGCCGTGTCGGATGTCGGTGGGTCGAGGATCAGCATGTACATTTTTCAGGTTTTTTTTGTTCATTATTTCTTTGAGTATCTCTACGACTTGGTTTACGCTTATGTTTGTTCCTGTGCCTATGTTGAAGACTTCTCCGGCGGCTTTTTTGCTGTTTAGTGCGAGCATGTTTGCTTCGACGACGTCTTGGATGTAGACGAAGTCTCTTGTTTGTTCTCCGTCTCCGTAGATTATGGGGGGCATGTTTTTTAGCAGTCTGTTTGTGAAGATTGTTATTGCGCCGCCGTAGGCGCATTGGATGTCGAAGCGTTGTCTTGGGCCGTATACGTTGAAGTAGCGTAGTGAGACGGTTTCGAGGCCGTAGAGTTTGTGGAAGATTTTGACGTAGTTTTCTGCTGCAAGTTTGGAAACTCCGTAGGGTGATGTTGGGTTTAGATTCATGTTTTCCCTTTTTTGTGGTGATGGTGTGTCTCCGTAGACTGCAGCTGAAGAGGCGTATATGAAACGTTTAATGTGGAGGTCTGAAGAGGCTTTTAGGAGAGTCAGTGTTCCTGTGACGTTTATGTCGTTTGTGAGGATAGGGTTTTCTACTGAAAGAGTCACGCTTGCCAATGCGGCTTCGTGGAAAACAACATCTACGTCCTTTATTGTTTCCTTTACCAGATTGAAGTCTCGAATGTCGCCTTTTACGAAGTGAAATTCTTCTCTACCTTGATGATGGACAATATTCTCTAGACGGCCTGTGTCAAGGTTGTCAATGACTGAGACTTCAAAACCTTCGTTCAGAAGTCTATCTACAAGGTGGCTGCCGATGAAGCCGGCTCCGCCGGTTACGAGAATTCTTTGACGCTTGTGTGTCATGTCAAATAGTCACCTCAGTTTGGTGTGGATGGATGCCCGCGCCGATTAAGTACCCATATTGTGGTTGTGGGTCATCGAAAATGTGGGCGCATTCATATAGTATCTTGACATGTTAAACAATTAGTAACATCAGATCTCATCAGAATCTCCCGTTGTAATATACCATTTTTTTTGGTCTTTAAAGAATGTTTCATAACGTTCTGATGAATTCACTCGAGCTATAAACGCATTTGATTTGGCATGTATGAAATCGTTGTATCTGAGAATCCTATAAAAGGGATTATTTTTCAACATCCTGCAGACAATTATGTCGACATTTTGCTCTCTAAAGTGTTTGATAGCTTTCAAGACCAAAGCTTGGATTACGATCTTCTTATCAGATGAAGCAAGAACATCAACGATGTAGCCCAACCTCAATTTTTTTTCGTTTATGGACCGTAATACAATATAACCTAGTATTTTCTCATTTTTTTCAGCCAATAGAACCGTGTATTTTGCATTTGGTTTTTCGAAATATCTCCAGTTCAAATATTTTTTATCCCTGATGACAATGATAGTGTAATGCCTTGATACTTTTTTCCAAAAATCATTAATCCGATCGCCAAACGATTCAATAGTGCGGATCTCAACATTTCTTAAGTTATCGTTATCTTCAATTCGATTGAATATTCTGGAGAAAAAACTGATGGTCGTTAAAATGATCGGCAATATAAGTTTTATAATATTTCTTGATATTTTATACCTGTTGAGAAATCTGATCATTTTATATCCGTCAAGAAAATTAACCATTTTGTTCATGTTAATAGGTTTTACCAGTAGAGGCACTTTGCAAACATCAAACCAACCATACTTTAGATGGCCAGAATGTGCTGGTTCATTAGGAAATCCATACGTGATGTCTATTCCTTCTTTTCCCGCCTCCTTTGTCAACATTTTTCCAATTGCTAGAAACATCCCTTGACGCCTAAATTTTGGATGCACAACCAAGTCGACGGCTTGAGAACCTATGGTAGCCTCGTCACCAATTTTCATATATATGGGGATTAGTGCCATATGACCGACTATTTGTCCGTTGTGTTCAGCAACCCCGATAAGATGACCAAAGGGGTTATTTTTATACTCCCAAAACCATTGTTCATTCGTTCGTTCGATCCCGCTCAGCTTCATGAGCTCAAGAATACCTCGTTCATCGCCTTCTTTGTAGATTCTAACAGTCCATAATTGAGTCATACTTCAACCTCTTCGATGCAAGATATTCGATCGATCCAAGCCTAGTCTTTTACAGTTTACACTTATTGTGCACTAAACTTTTCGACCTTTTCGGCGGCTGACAGCATTGTTTCGAAAGTCAGCATGCTCTCTTTTTCTTTTTCCTTCGCATACTTGAACAGTGGAACAAACACCTCGTTAATTGTTCTCTCCATCGATTCTTTTGTTTCTCCAAAATTCCATAAATGGAACCAGACGTGGAATGGTAACTTTTTTGCGATAGAGATGTCGAGGTTTTTTTTAGAAACGTAAAACTTGTACCTTGATCGATGTATAAGCTTGGGTGAATATCGTATAATTGACCCTGTTTCTCTATGTACATGCAGTCATTCATAAAGTCGCCATAACTCCTGTAGCATTTGTATCCATATTTCTCAAGCAGGTCCAAGTGAGCCACACTGTTCTTAGGAAAGACAAAACTTCTTGGGGCAATGCCGAACTTTTTCATCCCCGCTGAGATCATGTTCAATTCGTTTTCAGCTTCATTACGAGAAAGATTCGTGAACTCTCTGTGGTAATATCCATGTGCTCCTATGTCATGTTTAATGGAGGATTTGAGAAGAAGCTCTAGAATTGAATCATTTACTTCGGTCAGTTGTCGCGCGCGATTTAAGTCCTAATTAGTCCCCGTTAGTCCGTTAGTCAGTATAGCACAACTTCGATTGGTTTATTCATTTTATAATTCGTATACATCTTAAGCCTATTTCTGGGATTCTTTTAGAGGATTTTTAGACATTGAATTTGTTTTCTTAGGTCCGAACTTTCTTTTATACCGAGCGTCTGTTCGAATTGCTCGCGCGCGCGACGAATGTCTTTTGGAAGGCAATATCCCCAGATATCATCTCGTGCTTCATAAAGGTCTACGTTCCATTTTGTGTTGCATGCATCTCTCACTTTGTTAAAGTCTAACCCCAAATCTTCGCAGGTCATTCTGAGGCCTTCAACAAAGGCAATCCGCACATAGGTATGCGCATTTTCTGCTATTTTGCACATCTCTGCTATCTCGATTTTAGGAACGATGTGAAGTGGAATTTCCAATTTTTTGTAGAAATCTAACCCTATAGCCGAGCTTTGACTGGTCAGGGCTCCGAACACACGAAGCACTTTAACGCCGAAGTTTATTGGGTCTCCCCTCCAATATCGATGTGGAACATGAACAAAAATGGGCAAACCGAATTTTTCTGCAAGCTTACGACAAATTCCCACCGGAACTGTACTTTCCATACAAATCAGGGCGTCAGGGCTAGTGCTTGAAATCTTGTCGCAGACATCATAGAGATTGGTTAGATCCGGTTTTCTTCCCTTTTGCCCAGTGGAAACTGTGATAACGTAGATTCTTGTGTCTTTTGGGGTTTTATTCCATTCGGTCGTGGTAAAGAAGTTTTCTGAATTTATGGGGCGGATGTCATAGCCACAGACAGAAAGCCATGTTTACTGATATGCTCTGCGGTGGGGTAACCCACAACTCCGAGGCCTATAACACAAACTTTAGGTCGCATTTTTCACACCTCTATCTCCATTTTCTTGTGATTTCTTAACACAATCGGTCACAGTCAGATATTTAAGGTTGTTTCGGAAGGCGATGTAAGCTAACAGGTCTTCAAGTCTCGCCCAACTCTTGTATTGGTCTATTACCCAAGCATGACCGAATATATGGAAAACTCCGCCTCTTTTTAAAAATGAGTCAAACATCATTTTGCCCAACTTGTTCCATTTCTTTAATGCATAAAGCTTGAAAATTGTTTTCGGCGTTTGCCTAAACAAACGAGTTAATCCTTCGAAGTCTCTAACCCCGTGCGGTGCCGCAAGCATCGTTATGTTTGTTTCAAAGGGATTTTCTATCTTTGTGAAGTAAAGTTTCGTTGTTCGAGCGCAGAGAAAACCAGCCTCTCCGACTATTTCCACATGTTCTCTGCGATAGGCACCATATGGATATGCAAACGATGTAACACGTTTTCCAAGAATTCTTTCTAAAGAAGTCTTAGAACCTAAAATCTCCTCTTTCGCTACTTCCTTTCCCACACATGTTAGCATCGCATGGCTTAAGGTATGAGCGCCGACTTCGTGACCTCCGGAAATATGACGTAATTCATCCGCTGATATTTTTTTCCCTATCCAGTTGGAGATCGCGTAAAAGGTTGCCTTTATTCTGTAGTTCTCTAGTAGTTCACAAAGCTTCAAGTCAATCCTTGATGTATCGTCCCAACTAGTAGTTACAATAAGCTTGTTACGTTTCATGAAAAGACCTTCATTAGTGCGTGTTCGCAACTATTACCAAATTACATGTTTACTGATATGCTCTGCGGTGGGGTAACCCACAACTCCGAGGCCTATAACACAAACTTTAGGTCGCAGTTACGCCGCCGTGTGTGTGTTTCAAGGTTTCTCTTAGCATATTGTAGATGCGTTCCGCGATGATGTTCCAATCAAAACGTTTTACCGCATTCTCCCTAGCGGCGAGTCGCATTTGCTTATATTTTTCATAATTGTTAAGCCAAAGGAAATAATAATCTATTATTTTTTGCGCAAACATTTTAGCATCTCTCTTGCGAATTAGAGTTCCAGTGATTCCGTTGATTAATATGTCACGAGGACCCATACAATCAAAGGCGATTACTGGTAGCCCACTTGCTTGAGCCTCT
>JAOUJL010000125.1 GCA_029883255.1 Candidatus Bathyarchaeota archaeon
GGGTTAAGAGTTGTCATTCTTGTGGTGGTGGGTGTGGCTTTGCTTGTTTTATTATTAGGATTTGCGTTCAGAATATGGAAGTATTGACTAAAGATTTAAGAAAGAAACTTTTATACACTTGTTAAGGTGTGGGTAATTATTTTTCCACATCTAGGATGATGAACATAACATAGAAAAGATTCAGAGTCAAACGCTTTGACCTGTGCGTTTCAATAAAATTAGATTATTTATTGACTGTACCCATTGATCTACAATACTCCTTGATTTTCCAAGCAAGTAGAAAGCACCCAAAAACATTTTTAGACTTACACAACCAAACGCTAATGACACGCCTTCTCCATTCTCTATTTCCATTCTCAGATATGGGTTACCTGCACCCGCAGTGTCACTCTCCACTCTCTTAATGTCTTCCATAAAAAGTTCATAATCTATTTCTCTCCCCTTCAACAGAATAAGTCTCTTATTGGTCAATACTGGCTTTCTTAGTAATTCAAAGCGGAACATAGATTTTGACCACTCAAACTTTTTACCATGACGGACAGCGTGCCAACCACTTTCTAACTCCCTTATAACTTCTTCATCCTTCAAGAGAAAATCATATTTCTTGCCTGATCCTTTAGGAGAAATGAACCCCTCTTTGACTTGCTGTTGGAGTTGTTTTCCTTTGTAACAGTCCACGCATACTCTACCCTTTGGCGAATCATATTGCAATTCATTTTTATGGATAACCCTTCCACAACTCTTGCACTCAACTTCCTCTTTTGTCACATAACCCATTGAACTTTCCCTCACTTGATTATGTATTGATTAATTGAAAAATATTTCTAATCTTTGAATATCAGATAATTGTGTTTTTTAAAATTTCTACCAGTTCTTTTGATGAGTGAGAGGTCACTGTAGTTACTCTCACTATGTTCTCTCAATCTTACAGTTTATGTGCTTGAAAAGTCAATAGATTCTGGGTAAATGAGATGGAACCAGAAGTCCATTTAATTGAGAAATATTTCCAGTTGCATGAGAAATGTTTCACAATGACCAATATTAGATGTAAAGGGGGAAAAGAGATAGACCTTTTAGCAATAAACCCTAAGACTGGAGAAAAATATCATGTTGAATCAAGCGTAAAACCAGCTTTCAAACTCAAAGTTAAAACAACGCATACAAATACCGTAACAAGCCTAAATCCCACAACCCTATCTGTAGCTCTTCTGATCCCTAGCTCTTGCGCCAGGGCCACCAAACTTTTTAGGTTCTTTACGCCTCGGATCACCAGCGATCATAGCGCGGTCATAATCGGTAAAAACGGTCTTGAGGCGAGCACTCTTTGTCCATTTCAACAGAGCCCTCGCGATGGCTGTCCGCGTAGCCTCAGCTTGCCCCATGAAACCTCCGCCAGACACTTTAACGTTTATGTCAAGCTGTTTCCATATTTCTTCATCAGCCTGCAGAAGAGGCTCCGAGATTTTATCACGGGCAATTCTAGGTTCAAAAATTTCGATAGGAACATTGTTTATGCGAATTCTACCTTTTCCAGCTCTGACGGTTGCTCGGGCAACAGCAGTTTTTCGTTTTCCGCTGGTTAATAATATTCTTTTAGAGCTTGGCATTTTTATTCACCTATCGGAGTCCACCCAATTTCTTTTGCCAGTTTTCCAACAGTTATATATGGACATCGCAACTTCTCCGCATTAGCGTTAGGAATCGTCTGTATTTCCTTGCCTTTAAACTCTTCAGGGACTTCGAGGAAAACCTTCAATCGTTTGTATGCCTGTTTTCCTTTTGGTTTCTTTCGTGGAAGCATGCCGCGTATGGTTCTTCGGACGATTCGATCTGGCCGCCTCCGGTGTAAGGGGCCTTTTCTTGGGTGGCCGATTTCTAAGTATCTTTTTGCCTCTTTAACTATGCGCAGTCTTTTGCCAGATATGGCAGCGTTTTCTGCGTTTACGACGATTATTTTTTCGCCTTGGAGGAGACGTTTAGCTATGTGGCTGGCCATTCTACCGAGAATCAGTCCTGTTGCGTCAATTACTGCAACACGTTCAGTAGTCGTTGGTTTACCCAATGATTTTCACATCTGTGCCTTTCGGGTTTTTCTTCATCAGCTCAGAGAGTGATAAACATTTTCCTTTGGCCTTTAAAATTTTTGTCTGTGCTGGTTGAGAAAAAGTGAAGGCTGCTACTTTGATTGGATGATCAATTTTTCCTGCGGCCAATACCTTGCCGGGGACCGCTACGGTTTCTCCTTTTTTAGTGTACCGATTTAATCGACTTACATTTACGGCTATGCGTCTTCGTCGTGAACGAGACAAAAAATCCGCTATATCACGCCATATTCTTGCCTCGCTTTCTCGAGACTGTTTTTTTAATGATCGAATGAGGTTAATTAGCTCTGGGTTGGTAGTTCTAACCTGTTTCATTTTTTATCTCCTTTAATTGTTTAGAGAAGGCTTCAAATCGTCTGTCAAGTATGTGAACGGCTTCAAGCAGTATTCTTTCAACTGGGAGTGCGCCTGTTGATTCTATGTTAAAAATAAATGCATCACCGCGTTCGTTGCTGGTTTCGGTTTCAGGCGCAAACTCGTAGGCACATGTGGAAACTGGTTGCCATTTCGCGTGGACCTTTCCCTTCCCCAGTCGAGCGTACGCCTCCAATTTTATTTTCTGGTCGGGCGCCAACTTTACGAGGAGAATCTTGCCGCTAACAGGTGCTATATCCGGGTTCTCGGACTGTAGATCTCCCGAGTATACGGCTGTTACCTCATCGGTGGCTTCAGCTTCCAGTGTCAGAGCTACACGACATAGATTGCATCCAAACTCGCTTTTGCACGGGCACTCCTCGGGGAGGTTATAGGAATCTAAATCTGTTTTAAGGGGGATGAATCCCAGTCTATTGGCGAGAATTTCGTCGGCAAGTACAGATGAGTTTTCAATGATAACTACATCCTCGATAGCCATAGCAGGGACCTCAGAGAGCATAATTCGGCGCAAAGTATTCGCAAAGGGCGCCTTAATTCCTCGGATAGTTAACTGCATGGTGAAATCAGTTTTTTCAATTATCTGAATCTCCATTATGATTAAACGCCCTTTGTGCAGATGCTTATGAACTCACGTGTTTTTCATAAGGAGAGGAAGGCATTATTTCAATGTTATGGTGAAATTTAGGAAGAAGAGGCGTTCATATTAACATTAAGGAAACTTTTAGTTTGAGCAAAATGGTTCGTGTATTGCAGCATCAAAACCACAAACCTCCGCCAGCAACGCAATAATAATCTCTAGAACTAACCCCGTGCATGCTAACTCATTTTCAATGTTTATCGTCTAGAAAACTGGAATTAAAATAACAGTCTTTAACTAAGGGGCAGTTAGATTCTGCGTCCTCTGCGTCCACCCTTTCTTCTCGTTCCATCATGTGGAACCGGTGTTACCTCTTCAATGCGACCTATGCGGAATCCACCTCGAGCCAAAGCTCGTATAGCGGCTTGCGCTCCAGAACCTGGCGTCCTAGCACTTGATCCGCCTGGGGCTCGAACTTTAATGTGTATGGCGCTTATTCCCCTATCCCGAGCAGTACTTGCAACTTGAGCTGCGGCTCGCATGGCAGCGTGGGGCGATGATTGTAACCTAGCTGCCTTCACAAACATGCCTCCTGAGGCTCTGGCGATGGTTTCGGCGCCAGATATGTCGGTGATGTGTATAATCGTGTTATTGTAGGAGCTGTAAATGTGGACGACTGCCCATCTTTCAGCTTTTTTGCTCACTGTTTTATCCTCCAGTTTTTGGTTTTACCGTTGGTTTCGTCTCAACCGTAGCTTTTACGGATTCTCTTGTTGGATGATTCGGATTTGATAAGGGACTCGTTGGAGCGTAATCTATTCTTGCCTCCTCATCGCTTAAAACCAGATAGCTTGGGGATGAAGCCCGTTTACCTTCGATGGCAACATGCCCGTGTGAAATAAGTTGACGAGCTTGATACATAGATTTAGCTAAGCCTTTTTTGAACACAAGGGTTTGAAGTCGACGTTCAAGGATGTCTTCCAGAGTTAAGTCTAGAACATCATCTAAAGCAGCTGCTTTAGGTAGAACGCCAAGGTGGCGGAGTCTATCGATAAGTTGTTTCTCCAGCTTTCTTCGCTCCTCAGCAGACATGCTTAGAAGCGACCGAGCGATTCCTCGAAACTTTGAGAGCATGGTTTTGTGACGCCAGAGCTCTCTTTTGTTTCTCAGTCCGTACTGACCAAGCAGGTTTAGTTCCGTTTCTAGAATATCGATTCGCCAAGGAAACTTTGGCGTTTCATATTTTTTTCTTTGCCTTTTAGGATCGCCCATGATTATTGCTGCGTCCTTGTTTTCTTGAATTTCACGCCAATAGCCTTTCCGGTTCTGCCTGTGGTTCTTGTTCGTTGCCCCCGTACCTTCAACCCGTAAGCGTGACGGAATCCTCTCCATGATCTGATATCTTTCATTTGGTCAATGTCTGTTTTTGTTTGGAGAATGAGGTCAGATCCAATAAGGTGAAGGTGTTTTCCAGTTTGGCTGTCCTTGGCGCGGTTAAGAAGCCAACTGGGCACGCCGTGTTTCTTTAGGTCCTTTATTATGCCCTTAATTTTCTCAGCCTCAATTTCGGAGAGAAAGCCTACGCGGGTTTTCGGGTCGATGTTGGCTTTTTTCACAATCACGTTGGCTAATTTGATTCCTATTCCCTTTACATTCGTTAGGGCGTAGACTACTTTTTGGGTGCCGTCTAGGTCGGTGTTGGCGATTCGAATGATATGTTGAAGTTCTTTGGGCATCCTAAACCGTCCATATCTTGCTTTAAGCTAACCACTGAAGTGAATCGTATTTTATTTAAACTTTCCTTATTTCAAGATTCGATGGATAAAAGAATTCTTTAGGTAGCATGAAGAATACTGAGG
>JAOUJL010000016.1 GCA_029883255.1 Candidatus Bathyarchaeota archaeon
ACTCTCCGATTGCGAACTTGCTTCCGACTCTTATTATTTTGAACTTCACGTGCTCTCCTTGCTTAGTGTTCGGCACAAATATGACGAAGCCTTCAATTTTTGCGACACCGTCGCCTCTCCTGCTCATGTCCTCAATTTCGGCTTCGTATTCTTTGTCGAGTTCAACTGGTTTCTTCACATCGAAACTGGGCCTACTACTTCCAAATCTGTATGACATTCTACCACCTCGGTTAAATTGTCAGCTAGATTACTATGAAACAAAGTAAAACCATTTGTAGTACCGTTTTACCTTCTTCGTAAGAACCTAACTTCTTATTCTTTAACAAATGGTTCTCCTTATTAACCTTTGTAGCGCGCACGCGCGTTTTGCAGCTAACATGCTTAAACGGAGAGTAGAACCTTCACGTTAGCATAACGATCTACGACGTTCCCATTCAGCTGGTTAAACAGTTTAACGAAAGAGTGGTGGAGCCGTTATATCCCGGAGACAGAGGGATCAGCGAAGCGATCCGAGATCTAATGCGAAAGACCGTCCGAGAAATAGAATAAAGTATCCAAATATGGAACAGGCTTGTCTTCACTTGCGCACGCTTCAACGGTTTGGGTTTTTCCTAAGAAGGCAACCGGGTAAATGGCGCACGCGCGTGACAGCCATCTCAATGACCCTTGGAGTTCCTCATCGGAGTTATATGGGACTATACATCACGTGCCAGCTGATTAATTTCAATGGGGTTGGCGTAACAGTAGATGCAACCGTTTGGACATGTCATGGAATACCAACCGATGTCTATGCTGCGAGTGCATTTACAAAGCTTCCTCTGTCCTGTCGCTCTATCTTCGGAGTAAGGTTCCCCGTTTGGGTGCAATCTCTGCAGTTCTTCTCCGTCGATACAACCCATATTCTTTATTCCTATTTCTTCGAGCTTTGGGTCGACACAGCACCCTCTCAACTCTACACTATACTCTTCAGCAGTATTCACAACATATCTTGCTTGTTTCTCTAGGTCGAAGTCTGCTGTTCTGATTCCATGTTTATTCAACCTTTCCCTGACTTTCGGATAGTAGGTCGCCCAGCTCAATCTGAAGGTCTTTATGTCCAGAGGAGCCACGAGTTCTATCACGTCCGGGAACTTGTACAAGTTAGTGAACTTCTTACCATCAATCAATAGGTTGAGTATCGGGTCGAACCTGACATGAATCTTCTCTGGGTTGTCGTCCAAGAACTCCACTATGATTTCTCGTAAGTATTCTGGCACCTCTTTTGGTTCTGGGATGTTTGGTTCAAGAAAACTTCCTCCTAACCCGGTTACTGTGCATAGTATAAAGAGGTTGTACCGTTTCAGAACGCTTTTGATTGGTTCTCTGAAGATCAGTTGCGGAGTCTTCGTCCACAACACGATGGTGTGAACCTTCTCCGGAGGATAACGTTCCTTGAGCCTTTTAACAAGCTGATCGGGAAAGTGCAACATTTCCGTCCGTCTGCTTGCAGACAAAACAACTTTAGTCATTGATCTCACTCCTCCCTGATATCAAGCTTGACTATCTGTAGGTTCCACTTTTTCTGGTTCAATTAGCGCGCGCTGTGGCGGGCCCGCTGGGATTTGAACCCAGGATCTCCGGCTCCGCAGGCCAGCGTCCTAATCCATACTAGACCACGGGCCCTTTTGGAGGCACTACGACCCCAAATATGAGGTCTTCATTTTGCGGAACAGCTTGCAGTCATTCACGTCGGTGACTTATTCGAATCCAGCCTCTATCAGATCTTTGCCCCTTCAACGCTTTTCGCTATCTTACAGATATATTCTTCGTTTTGTGGCAATGCAATCAGCCGCGTGTATCGAAGAGTGGTCTTTAGGTTTTTGTGACCGAGGAGTCTTTGGACGTAAAGAATGCCCTTGGTTTTTGCGTATTCTATAGTTGCTTTCCAGTGGCGTGGCGTGTGGAAGTGAATCCTAAGTATTCTTGGGTTCCCCAGTTTGTGGGGCGCTCTTTTCCGCTTACCCTAAACCATTGAGAGGTCGGGCATGGTCGCCTAGCCTTACACTTATCGCTTGCTCTGTTTTCCCTCTCTTCTGTCCATCCGTGATTTCAACCTTCTGTTAAGGATATCCTATAAGAGCTAAGTCCTTTATTGCGTGAAATTTCAGCCAATACGACCTACCCCCTATTTTTTGAAAACAAGAATAACGCTATGCTCGAGAAATGGCAGCATCTGATGTAGCATCAGTTCGTAGCATGTTTCGCGTCAGAAAGTCATGAAAGAGCCCAGCTAAGGAAGACCTGTTATAGAGGTTCTTTGACAATTATGTGGAAATTGGCTTAAATGTTGTTGTGGCTTCCCTAGGGGGGTCTACAACAACAAATCATGAAGATTTAGTAATAATGGTGACTTGCCACTCAAAAATAGGTCAACAAGGTAATTATAATAGAATTGGAAGTAGTAGTACAGCGCCCCCTAGGAAGAAGTGACTACTACTTCTGAACCTTTGAGAGGGACGTTGGCTTCGTTTGCTATGGTGGGAGCGCAAGCTGTACCTGCAGAAAGACTTAAGTTGATTCCTCCAATTTTCCTCTTCCATCAGCGGTGTAACACCAAAAACCGATATGCTTGATCTTATGGCATAGATCACATAAATGATGGATTTCCCTCAACTTTTGAATATGCTTTTCATCATCATATTCCCAGAATTCATGAGCCTGAAAGGGACCCTTTCTGGAACCACAAATATAACATTGGCGTCCCTCTCTTTCAAAAAGTTCGTTTTTAATTTTATACCATTCGGCAAGTCTATTGTTTTTTTTTAAAAAACTGATAAATCGATGAAAACCAAACAGTTTTAGGAACAAGCTCGATTTCAAGCTTCATTTCATCACTTACATTTTTTCGCGCGCACGCGAAGCTTGAAGTTTATTAATCATCGGTTCGAATATCTTGCTTAAAATATGAAAAGCCAGTTCAACCAACTCTCGGTCATGTGAATCAATCATACTCTTTCGACCATGAAATAGGTTGCAACGAATTTGGTAAATAACATCCAATACTTGACCAAGGTTATGTATGTCGTTGATAGATTTGCTTTGTCCTTGATGTTCTGGTCGCATGTCAAGGACTTTGTATTGGCTTAATCTTTGAAGTCTAGCGACAAATTCAGAGTTCTTTTTAGTTAGCTGTTCAAGTATTTGAGAAAGCTTTGTATTTTCCTTTACCCAGCGGAGCATATCTGTGTCTCTATCTTTCTTAGATAAGTAGGTACCCCAAGAATTGAAGGCGAACCAGAGAGAAATGAATTGATCAAACACTGTAAATTTTCTTACTCTCTGCCCTTGTGATCTCTTAAACCAATCAATTATTAGCTCTTCGTGAGTGACGCTTGGGTACATTTTCATCATCAAAAATTATACTTTCTCTAAGAGTTCATCAATCTTTTGGCCCACAAATGCTTCATCTCGGATAAGGTAGGCTCCGTAATACCATGCACCCTGATTGAAACGCAGTGACGACACGCCGTGCTCTTCGCACTTCTGGATAATACGACGCGCGATGACCCAGTCGGATGTCATATCTTCGTTCAAGTCATTCCAGAGATGACATGCTATTCTTCGTATCCAGACGTCTACAGGCTGCAAAAAAATCAAGTCTTTCGATGGGACTTCTTTTTCCAAGTCAAAGATGCAAACGACATCTCGCAGAAGAAAGGATGCTATCTTGTCGCCGATGCCCTTCATGCTCGTAAGAGTGATAAAGGCTTTCTCAAGTAAACCATTGGCGGCGCAATCTTTCATATAAAGAATTGGATTGTTGTTCTCTGAATTTTGAGCAAGTCTTGCGATTCCAATCACTACGCCTTTGTTGTTTTTCTCGTTCACACCCGTACCCTGTTCTTCACAAAAATTCTTGAATTGGTTCCAGAGAGCATCTGGGGCGTCGAATCTCCGTATGAAATTTGAATAGCTACCCGCAGTTCCAATACAAGTTTGAAGAGCGTTCAGGGCAATCTCGCTGTAGCCAGCTTGTTCCCCTCCAGCTCTGGCAAAGCAGTTACCAAGAAGATACTCCATTCCATTCCTCGGATCAGACTCCAATGCTTCCTGTCTTGAAGTTTCCCTTTTGAACTTTTTTTGATACTTCTCTGCCCATTTGCCAGCAAGAATCTCTAGGATGCTTCTCTCTTTTGCGCTTTCGTTATCGGAAAACATACTTATCTACTTCCTTAGTTAAAGATTGATTATCCAAATATTTATTCATATTAGACTAATCTATTGTAATAGATTGATTAGAATAAGCTAAGAAAACAGAAAAGAGGAGCAAAGGCTGACATCAACCCTCTAACTTCATCGTCTAGTTCTCCAGTAGTTAATCTCTTAAAATGATGGTTGGGATTAGACTCTTTTTCTTCATATTGAAGTGTCAAAGTTTTGTGCTTTATTTCACCAATTAGAAGCATGCAAATCATCAAAAGTATTGCATGTGTGAAAAGTATTTAACAGTTAAACTTGTGTTATTAATTGTTAGAGGCGTATGTATGTCTGACAGTGTTAAATGTCCTGTGTGTGGACATAGCTTGGCTGGTAAACCTATTAAAACATGGAAGTTTAGGTTCTATGATGTCAGACGCTACGAGTGTGATTGTTGTAAAGCAAAGTTTAACGTTTATGAAAGCCCAAAATCAACATTTACGATACCGAGAGCTAAACGTTAATCTCTAGCGAGAGGAGTTCGAGCGCTCAAATGATGTTGAAGGACAATTGACATGGATGCGAGGATGGTAAAATGGCTTATACGGAATGGACCTTTCAGGGGCGTGTTCTTTCTTGGATTAGGGAGTTTATCAAGGAGAAGAATTTACCTTTTGATGGTGCTGATCAGGAGATTATCGTAGAGGGTCGTAAACGCCCGGATATTCTCGTTTGGAAGAATAGAAATTTGAGGGAAGCCGCTCTTCTGCTTTCGCTTAAAGGTCCGTATCGGGATGCTTGGGAAGCGGCTGATGATGCCTTAATTGCATCGTCGAGGGCTGGCACAAGGTATTTCGCTACGTGGAATGTCAACAGGTTCTTTATGTGGGATAGGTACAGGAGGGGGAATCTTTATGATCAGCTGGTTGATGCCAGCGAAGTTACTACGATCAAACATTGGAGAGAAATAGATAGGGTCGAAGAGTCCATTAGGTCTTTTCTAAGGGATTTTCTCGTCGAGTTTACAGAGGTGTACTTTGAAAGGAAGGCTTTGCCGCCGTTGCCTCCTGATGAGAGGTTTATTTTTAGGTTAAGGTCGGCTATAGACACGTTCTCTATCCCAGCTTTTTATAGGATAAAGGATGAGTGGGATAGGAGTAAGGCGTTCAGAGAGGGATTGCGTAAGTGGTTCGCTGAACAAGGGTGGACCTTCACTAGGACGGATGATGATTTTGAGAAGGTTGCGAGGCAGTATGTTTACCTTCTTGTTAACAAGATAGTGTTTTATTACATTTTGAGGTTGAAGAATAGTCAATTGCCGAAGATACACGTTCCTTTGGGAGTTGGGGGAGAGCAGTTTAGGGAGATATTGCAATCGTTCTTTAACCAAGCTTTAGGAATAGATTACGAGACTATATTTGCAGCTGACTTTCTTGATGCTATGCCGCTACCTGACGATCTGACTGGACAACTCAGGAACTTCATCGACAGAGTAGGAGAATACGATTTCTCAAAGGTTGGATACGAAGTTATTGGAAGGGTTTTCGAGAGGCTAATCCCAGAAAGAGAGAGACATAAGCTGGGACAGTACTTCACTAGAAGCGATGTTGTCGACTTGATGGTGGGCTTCTGCGTTCGTAGTCCAGACGCAAAAGTCTTGGACCCAGCATGTGGTGCAGGAACGTTCCTTGTTAGATCTTATTTTAGAAAGAACTTCTTAGATCCTCCTAAGCCTCACGAGGAACTTTTGAACGAATTATATGGAATAGACATAGCTAAGTTTCCAGCCCACTTAACCACAATCAACCTAGCAGCGCGAGACTTGTCTGTGGAGGAGAACTATCCAAGGGTTCTTTGCGAGGACTTCTTTGACGTGATCAGAGAAAGGAGAATCCCAATTCTCAAGAAAGAGTATGCGGAAAAATACAGAATTGAGGGGCTAGACCTTGAGAAATTAATGGTTAAAATTCCGTTGTGTGATGCTGTTGTCATGAATCCACCATACACCAGACAGGAGGAGATGGAAAGTCTGGTATTCCCTGAGGGATACAGGATAACTCTGCAAAGGCTTGCAAGCGAGGAATGGGACGGATTCTACGTTGGCAAACGCTCAAGCATTTATTCACATTTCTTCTTTCACGGGGGGCAATTCCTAAAAGAGGAAGGAAGATTAGGTTTAATAACTTCCAACTCTTGGCTAGATGTAGATTATGGAAAATATCTTCAAGAGTTCTTTCTCCAAAATTTTAAGATTGTGGCGGTAATTGAGTCAAAAGTTGAAAGATGGTTTGAAGACGCAGACATTAACACCGCAATTACGATACTTCAAAAATGCCGAGAAAAGAGAGAAAGAGACAACAACCTTGTGAAGTTTGTTCAACTCAAGAAGCCTTTAAGTGAATTTATACCACTAACACGTGCGGAAGATGAAAGACTAAACATTGTTGAAGAGTTCACTAAATTCATTGAAGAAACAGAGGAATATTTCAATGATGACAAAATGAGAGTGTATCCTATTCGGCAGGAAGAACTTTGGAAAGAAGGATTTGATAAGGAAGAGGGAAAATATGTTGGCTCAAAATGGGGAAAGTACCTAAGAGCGCCTGAAATATTCTTCAAGATTTTGGAGAAAGGAAAAGATATCTTCATTCCTTTAAAGGAAGTTGCAGATATAAGAAGAGGATTCACAACGGGTGCTAACAGTTTCTTCTACCTGTCTGAAGATAAGATAGAATCATGGAAAATTGAGCCTAAATTCCTGAAAGCTGTCATCAAGTCTCCAAAAGAAAGCGAAACTGGCGCTGTTAACCCCCACAATCTAAAGTACAAAGTGCTCCTGGTTCACAAGGATAAGTCTAAACTTCAAGGAACAAATGTTCTAAAGTATATAATGTGGGGCGAAGGGCAAACGTACCATGACCGACCAACTTGTAGCTCAAGGGAAAGGTGGTATGATCTGGGTAGAAGGAAGCCTGCGCCTATACTTTGGGTGAAAGGTATTTGGGCGAGACATATTACCCCATACAACCCTAGAGGAGCATATGTTGACCAACAGTTGTATGATGTAACCCCTCATGATAAGAAAATCGGTAAAATCTTATGTGCCCTCCTAAACTCCACATTGACCGCCCTGTTTTCTGAGTTGCATGGACGAGTAACCTTTGGTGAGGGTGTGCTTTGGATAGCAACTTATGAGGCTTCTCGGATACCAATTGTCAATCCAACCAAAATTGATAGGGAAATGATCAAAAAAGTTGAGCAAGCTGTTGACAATTTGTGCGGAAGACCAATAAAGAGCATTTTTGAAGAAGTGAATATGCACGATAGAAGAGAACTGGACACTTTGATCTTTAATGTAATTGGGCTAACAAAAGAAGAAGGGGAAGAAGTTTACAAAGCTGTTATCGACTTAGTTGGATCAAGGATTAAGAAGGCAAGGAGTGTTAAAAAACGCAAGAAAAGAGTTAAAGGTATAGATATTGAGGCTCTTGTCGAGGATATTTTCGAGGAGGTCGGTAAAGGCAGACTGATGAAGTTCCCTGATGACTACATTGAAGGTTTTGAGTATAGAGAGATATCGGCTCCTGAAGGTGAAGCTCAGGTTGGTCAGGATCTTTACGGTTTTTACGTTAAAATCGGTGGAAAAGAGATTAGATGTAAATCTCCTTATGAGGCCAGATACATTCAATACGCTGTTTTGAACGGAAAAACCACTATAAGAATATTCAAAGATGAGAAATTAATCAGGGAAGCCGTTAGAGAGTACGGTTCTCTCTTTAGAGAAGTCAAAAAAAGAATAATCGAGTACTTGGAATCTACGATCCCAGAGAGGAAGCTAAGAGATAAAATTAAAGCCAAAGTGTGGGAGAGGATTGTCGCGTAGAAAATCTTCACTAGAAGTAGAAATAGATTATACAGGAATATACATAACTCCTCCCAGTGAGATTGAACAAAAATACGAGATAGTCATGGCAGATAGCATGAGGTTCAAAGACGAAGAAACCAGTGAAACTACTAAGAGCAAAATGACTTTGTCCAGAGCAAATGATAAACTTTCCATTGAATTTCACGGGAAATTTAAAGAACGCCCAATTACGATGAAAACACGGCATGTGAGAGCTGATATCTACATCAATCTTCGTCACCGTAGAGACGTATTGAGATTTCTACACCGAGTATTTAAGCCGACGATGAAAACGATCCCCCGCGGTCCTGATCCGACAAAGTACATTGTAGGTGCGACATGGATTCCTATGAAAGGCAAGCCATCCACGGAAATCCTCATCGATCACGTGGAAATTCACACACCTAAGTGGATGATAATGGGAGAGAAGAAGAGGGCATTTTTAGACGTTGAGCGTGATGCCAAATATAACAGAGTTCAGATGCATCTTGGAATTAGATTCAGGGATCGTGATCTCGTTAAGTATATACAAACACCATTTAGGTGCGGAGAAATTCGACCTGTTAACGGGCGTATTGAAATTAGTGAAGAGTACGTTGACTTACTGTACTCATACTTAAAAAAATATGGCGATTCTTCACTGGCTAAAAATGAAGGAGAAAGATACTATGGCAAGATGTGAAAAATGTGGCAACCCAATCGACGTACCTTACGTGTGCCCATACTGCGGCGGAAAATTCTGCTATGAACACAGCAGCCGAGAAAAACATAACTGCGTCATCACTGCCCAAACCGCTTCCACACTAGGACTCAGATTGGAAACTCAAAAACCTCTACCAGCAGTCAAAGGGAAAGCAGCAAGAAACGAACTCAACGAAGTCTTAAAATTCGAAAAAGAGCTTGATTCTTACCTAAATGACCTAGTTGAAAGCAGACTCGACCAAACAACAGAATTCGGCAAACAATTCTCAGTCAATGAATTAGCCCTATACCTCTTAGAACTATTCGGCTCCGTACTATTTTTCGACAGCCTCCTATCAATAGTCCAACAATACTCCATAGCCGACGTAGAAGTCGTCTCCAAACCTGGCAAAAGTGCCATGAGAACAGGATTCAATCTAGCACTTTTTGGCCAACCAGGAACTGGCAAAACCTTCGCCGCACTAGACATGATCTTAGGAAAATCAAGAAAAGGTGTAAGTGCACATGGTCTTCCAGGAAGAAACCGTTACTGCGGTGGCATGACACCCGCACGTTTCATAGAAATAGGCCAAGCATATCAAGGCAGAAAATTCAATTTCATAGTTACAGAATTTAACGATTGGTTCAAATCCAGAGGAATGGTAGAACCCCTCAAAGTCGCATTGGAACAAGGAATCATTAAAAAAGAGACTATGAGAGGAACTGTAGGTCCGTACAAGTTTACCTCTTTCTTCAGCGTTAACTACAATACCAAAGTTCAGCTAAAAGGATACAAAGCCACTGTAGGAGACCCAAACTTCAACGCTATAGAAGATAGAATGCTCTGTCGTCTTCACAGATTAACAAGAAAGAGATTCGAGGAAATAGCCAGAAGCGCGATGAAGTTCACGTTGGGGGAAGTCACCATGAGTCAAGCAAACTCGATAAGAGACCACTTAACGCTTGTACACTCCATCGAAACCAAACATCCGTTGGTTAAAGATATGTTCCCTTATAAACCAATTCGGCTTACACGCGCGGTTTATGAACGAATCGTAGAAGCAAGAGAAGCCATACTAGAATACCTAAAGTACAAAGAGAGCATGGATTTCAGCCCAAGACTTGAAATGAGGGCAATACAACTAGCATGTGCCATGTCCCTCTTAAACTACTTCAGAGACGACAAAGAATTTATAACCATCGACAAGGAAGCGATACGTCTGGCGATCAAGTTCTACGTTGAAGAAGCATCAGTCAGGTCTAAAGAAGAATTTAAGCCTGAATGGGTTCTATATGATTTAGGTATTTACAAGCCAAGCGAACTTAGAAAACCCAGTTTTGTAGATGAACGAAATACTAATCGCACGTTGTAAGAGAACCTATGAACTCTTGTGCTATGGTGTCGCGAATGAACTCTTCTTTTGTTGTGTAGCCTAACTGTTTGTTTTCTTCTATGAAGTTTCATACTTGGGTCAGTAGTTCTAGTGGAAGTATTACTGACTGTTTGAGTAGGGCGTTTATGGCGTCTTGGTATGTTTGCATTTTGCTTGTTTGAGCAATTAATTCGCCGGGGAGTAGGGCGAGTTTTTGGTGAACATCATCAGAGATTCTAAGTTATGTCCAAGCATGTGTCACGAATTATCTTGTAGCTTTGTAGGCTGCTCTAGTGCTTTTTCCTATTTTTGTGTTGGATAGAATTTTCCACAATTCATCGAATTTTTCAACGTAAGTTTTATAGTTTGATTCATATCGTAATTTTGGCTTCTTTTTTTCATAACGAGTATATACCTTCAAATCCTCAAATGACGTCAATACGATCAGGTCGGCATCTTCATATCTTTCTAGATTAGCCATCCCTTTCTTTCCGAGTGGAGGCTTTTTTACTTCGATAAACACAGTTCCGTTTTTGCTTCTTAACGTAATGTCTGGAAGCCCTTTACCAACAGCTGGTTTTTCTCTATAAGCTTTCTCATGAACTTCTGAGCATTGCTCTGTTATTTTGTAAATGTTCCAATTCAACGTTTCAAGCATGGGTAAAACAAACTTAGTTGTTATGTCTTGTTCTGAAAGTTTCTCTTTTATGGCCTTTCTTGTAATACCTGAAAATCTCTTCACAACTTCTGTTAATTTCTTCTTTGCTTCACTTTTTCTCAAAACATCACCCTCAGCACACTAGTTTTCTTTTAATTTACTCTTATATATTTCTAATTTCTAATTCTAAATCAATCTATTTTTTAGAAATCCTATTTATTATCTGCTTAGAAAACGCGCGCAAAGCCATTTTTCACAGGGTTTTCTTATAGGCGATTTTCGCAGCTTCAACAAGCAAAACTAAACTTGTCTTATCGTCAACTCGAATGTCTGTCCATCTTGGATTTTTATGCGGTCTTACATCTAGCTCTAGCATATCAAACTGAGTTCTAGGTATTCTTACAGAGAGCCAAAAACCTCTTGGTTGAGTGTAGATTCCAGCGAAATTTACAGATGTTCGAAATAGTATATGAGATTTAGTGATCCTCTCCTCAATCTTGTCAGATATCTTTAGTATGGCGTTTCGTAAGTCAACTACCATCTTCTTCATTTTGGCATTTTTGATCTTCTTTAATTGATTTTCAAATGTGACTTTTGGTAAGATGTCTTCGATGCAATTGGCCTGGATCAATTTCTCCAATGTCGTGTATAACCTTGCCTTTGGAGCAAATCTCATTGTGTCAAAATTCGACTATAAAAAAGCCTACGAGACAGTGATGAATTTCTTTGGTTCAAATAAGGTAAAATTTGCTGCAGTTGATGGGGCAGAGTTCAAGCGTGCGCTCAGCCTAAAAAACCGCCAACGGCGGAGAAACCTAAGAAGCCTCGGAAATAGCCTTTAAACGGTTAACCGCTCAATTTCCCCTTTTCTTTTTAACCTCAATGTTCAAAACTTCTTATAATGTTGTTCTCACCATGTAATACTTGATATTGATGAGGAAAAGAAAGTCTGGTAGAGAACCTTTTTGGCTGCACGCCCAGGAAATCTTAATCGCTTTGTTAGATGATGAACTCAGCTGTGGAGAGCTGGCTGAACGTGTAGGAATAACCGAGCAGCACTTAAGCCAGCTTCTAGACTTGAGATTGACAAGTTTATCATCCAATCTTGTCAGCGCATTGACAAGATAAAGGCTTTTCCAAAGACACTCGTTTAATTCTCTGCTTAATAGGAAAAATGTTTGGTGAACAACAAACGTTAACTTGTTTACCGAACTTTTAGAAGCCCCCTTAATCAAAGCTTTTTCTTAAACACAAATCGGTCATTAGACAGTCCTTAGCCAGATCCCAGCCTTCACGCGCTAGATGACATGGAATTAGAAAGTCTAATGCTTACATACCCCCTCCTTAAGAATTAATGCGCTCCTCCAAAGAGGTTTAATCTTACATCAAATTGCAGAAAAAAGGTTAAAATTCTTACAACTACAGTAAGATTCTGAAACTAAAACTCACCACGAAACTGCTAAACCACAAGGAACAACAACTTTACTTAGCGTTAGACAGTGCGACTGCCCTCACTTTTTCTACTTCAATTTGTACGTTTTTCCATATTCTACAGTTTGAACTCTTTGCGGTAGTTTTTTGAAGAGATGTTGATTTTCCGTATGTATAGGAAAAACTTTCTTCGGCTTGATATAATTGATTAGACTCGTTACTTGTTGTCTGTTCATGTGTCCGGAAGCATGAAGTTGATGAAACCGCATTTTAAAATGATCCAGCCAGTTGTGCATAACCTGATCTTCAATGTCCTCTTCACTAAACGGCTCACTCATACTATGAATAAAATGGCTGCCCGCATCCGGTCTAATGTCGATTAATTCTGCAAACTGATAGAAATCCAAGTCCATAAGCAACTTGCTCTGGTTTTTGTGCACACCTTCATATGTCACCATCTTATCCATGAACGGTCGCTCCCAAACATAATAGTCCTTTTCCTCGAACCCTCCAGACCTTTTCCGTTTATAATAAACCAAAATATCCTCATCCTTCAACGGGTCAGGAAGATCAAGACGCTTGTCCTCCACAAGTTTCATTAGCAAATAAGCGGTTTTCGGAGAAACCACAATTTTTCTACCATTATTTCGAGCCACATTATAAAAGCTTCTAAACCTGTCCATATCTCGACTGTAACGAGTAACAAACACAATCTTACCCGATGAAGAAACAACCTTGCCGCTTAACCGTTCAACCTGCTCTTCAGAATAGTTCTTTCGCTTTTCTTTCTCAACCATTCTGGTGCCTTCACAAATCATCGCCACAGGCTCACACTCACACGCTCTCTCAGCAAACTCCTCGGTCATATCCCGCCTAGAACCATGACCCCTAAGATCCCCAGTATACACAATCGTGCCTTCAGAAGTGTGAATCAAAAACCCGTAAGCCGCAGGAATCGAATGATCAACATGAACAGGCTCCACCACCAAGCCACCAACCTTAACCTTGTCCCCAGTTCGAAACGTCCGAAACACACGCTCCCCATAACTACAAAAACCACTAGTCTTCTCCATCGCCTCCAAAAACAACTTAGTACCCACACCAAGAAACACCGGAATCTTCGGATCCAAAAACTGAATATGGTTTACGTGGTCGAAGTGGGCGTGAGACAAAAACACCCCATCAAACCGAGGCTTCACATAAGAAACATCCGTAAACCGCAGCTGCTCCTCAGCATACAAACCCTTCAACTTCGGCAGCAAACCAAACTCAAAATAATCCCCCAAACCATTGATGCCTCTAAGAGAAAGCCAACCCGTAAAAAAATCACACCCCATAGTGAAAGACTGCCCAAAATCCAAGAAAACCCTCACATCACCATCTTCCAACAAAACCTTGTTGCCGCCAATCTCATCCACTCCACCATAAAACGTCAAACTCACCATTTCAAACAGCCACCATCAACCCTCAACTACAGCCTTTAGAAAATTGAAACAAACATTTAACAGTTCTGAACCCAAAATCCGACACGCTAACTGAATGAGTAATGCATGCTAAGATAGTTATTGAAATAGTTCGCGCGCGCGATCGTCACACAATTCATACGGCAACTTCTTGCTGGAATCTTCATGAAAACTACCAACATCAGCCTCAAAAGTACAGACATCAATCTCCACATACCCAAAGAACTTATTCTCCCTGTAAATCGGTTTTCTATGAGCAACCTCAATCCCCAAACCAGCCGATCTCACTTCTTCATAACCATGAGACCTTTCATATCTTTCAATAGTGTCCAGAAAGCTTCCCCTCATACTCGTCCCCACTAAATCGATGTCGACAGAGCCGAAATATGAATTATAAACAAAAACAGCCCACCCACCTATGAGCGTTGGAATTAGGCTAAAGTGGGAAAACCACTCAAGAATACTCAAGAGTTCACTATATGACTCCTCAGCCAACACCTCATAACTTGCCATCGTGCAACCACTCCAGAAGCTTGATCGCTGCATCCCTTCCAGAACCGCTACAAAAAAGATCTATAACCACTTGAACAGGCGAACATACCCAAAATCCTTCCATCTCCTTCACATCTTCAAGAATGCTAGGATGATCAGGACAAAGAAGATTCAACTTTATAGGCCCTCTTCCGTGTGGAATAGCAGTCTCCATGTCTTCATTAGATACATAAGCATGAATCTCTGGAAAAGTAATGTAATACTCATAAAATCTTTTGAGACCACTGAAGACACTGAGAGCAAACTTAACCCCTTGCTCTTCGCATACACGCTTAATCAGCTTTTCCCCTTCTCCAACAGATAAAGCCTCTAACCTAAAGGAAGCCCTCACAAGACTATTCAATGGACGCTCTAAAGCTATGATCTCCAAGAGTTGAGAAGCGTCAACAAGTTCACATCGCCGCCAACCTTTAGACACTACTCCGCGATCATACAAGAAATTAATGACTTCATTTGTCCAACCGTAAGCAACTCCGGTTTCAGAGGAGATCCTAAGCTGATTTGTTCTCTTGTGTCCTAACAGGTATTTAATCACTTTGTAAGCTTTGGGCGAAGTTAACTTCATTAGCTATCACTATCGCAGACATTTGCTCCAGAAACAATAGGTTTTTGAATATATAATACCTTCGGTAATCACCGATACTATCGGCAAATACCAATAGTAAAATCTTAACCAAACGAATAAAAACCTTTTCTTATGCTTCTTGAGCTTTCGTTAGCACATGCCAAAAAGAAAAAAGAGGAGTTTGCGGGAGACATCTCCAGTGGGGCGTTAGTCCAGTCTAGACCACGGGCCCTTTTCAAGATGGTATAATAGACCCTTTTTGGTGTTTTCATTTACTCATTAAGGAGAAGATGCTGAATACGCTATTAAATCTTAACAGAAGAGCATAGGCAGAGACTTTAGACTTGAAAAACTATAGGGGGCATCCAATTTACGCAAGATTTAAAACTCAAACTTGGCAATACGGTAGAATCGTGAATGTGACATGTCTAAAGAAGACAAGATGTTGGAAGAACTGAAGCGAATCAGAGAACTACTCACGCCTAAACCAGCGCCCCCTGCTCCAAAGCCTAAAGGTTTATGGGCAGAGTTCATCGACTTCTTGTCCAAATACAAGGTGATAGGTCTTGCCGTTGCCTTCATTATGGGCTTATACCTCGGTGCCTTAGTTCAAGCACTAGTCAGCGACTTGATAATGCCAGTAATAGGCCTCGCATTACCCGGACTTGACAATTTGGCGACCATCGAAATTCCAGTTGCCAACCAAAAATTCTTAATTGGAGACTTCCTGGTGGCTTTGATAACCTTCATAATTGTAGCCCTAGTAATCTTCCTACTGGTGAAAATCACCAAAAAATGGGGCATAGAATAACCCTCTCCTTTTTTCTAAAGCAAACGAAAACGTGAAAAAACTGGCTGCTTTATGCATCCCTTAGATTTTTAGTAGGATTTGGGCAAGCCTAAAACATGTTCTCCGATGAAAGCCAAAGCCATCTGATGAGTCACAGGTGCAAGCCTAATCAGATTCACCTCTCTCCACCAGCGCTCCACATCATACTCCACAGCGTAACCATAACCACCAAAAGTCTGCATAGCATGATAAACGGCCTCGGTGCCCGCCTCAACAGCAGCAACCTTAGCCATGTTAGCCTCAGCGCCACAACTTTCTCCCTTATCATAAAGCCAGGCAGCCCTATAATTCAACAACCGAGCAGCCTCGATCTTCGATTTAGCCTCAGCGAGCGGAAATTGAACAGCCTGATACGCCCCAATAGGCGCTCTAAAAACCTTCCTCTCCTTGGCGTACTCAACAGCCTTGCCGATAGCCAAAAGCCCGATTCCACACGAAGCCGCCGAAAAAGACATCCTCTCAGGATTCAGAGTATCCAAGACAAGATACCAACCCTTATCCCTCTCACCTAACATGCCTTCCGGAGAAACCCTGAGATCACTGATATAAACCTCAAAAGTCTTCGAATAATTAATTCCATGCTTCTCTATAGGAATAATCTCAACCGCCGGATCGGGCAAATCCACAAGGAAAAGGCTCAAACCCAAACTTCTCTTCGCAACCTTTTCCATCGGAGTCGTCCTCGTTACGAGCAACATTCCTTTAGCCCTGTCAGCACCCGAAATAAACATCTTCTGACCATTAATTACGTACTCGTCCCCCTCCTTCACCGCCATCGTCCTCGTGTTCAAAGTGTTCGTCCCAGCATCGGGCTCGGTTAAAGCCAGACAGAACTCCATACCCTTAGCAATTTTCGGCAGGTACTTCCTCTTTTGACTCTCACGCCCATGCTTCACTATAGATAAGCCTCCGAAAACAGAGGATAAGCACAGAAACCATTCTCCAGCCAACCCGCAACCCTCAGAAGTTAAAGTTTCCATGGCCAAGATCATCTCAAACATCCCCATATCGCTCCCACCGTACTTTTCAGGAATAACTATACCCGGAAAACCAGCGTCAACCAGAGTCTTCCAGAAATCCTCTGGAAACTCATGCTTCTTGTCTTTCTCTCTCCAATATTCCGGACCAAAATCCCGGGCTATATCAGAAGCTGCTTCAACTATCATCTTTTGTTCTGCAGTCAACTCAAAATCCAAAGCTCTTCCCCAACCCAAGTTTTTATGGCAAAGGTATCTCTAGGCTAGAAATATAAATTCTTTTACGAAGCAAACGCAAAAAGTCTATTGCTATTTTAATGTTTTTTGCAGAGCATTAACTACGTTTTGTCTCCCCATGGCAAGTATGTAGGGACCCAATCTTGGTCCTTGCGGCACGCCTATAAGAATCGCATACAGCGTTCTGAAAAATTTCGCCGGTTTTAGGTCGTGTTTCTTGGCTGTGTTGAATATGGCGTTCTGTATCGTCTCAGCTTCATCTTCAACCTTTAACGCCTCAATCAACTCTTTTATCGCCTCTTTCTCTCCTGCGCTTAGACTCACAGTGGTTTCTTTTATCTCTTCAAAATCCCCCACCCAATTAAACGCGTATTCGATTCGCCTTTTCAGGCCCTCATCAATTGTTTGCTCCCTTTGCAGGTAGCCGTAGCTTCGAAGTTTTTCAGTCATGAATTCTTCCTCATGCCCTTTCGGTGCCACTTTGGCCAAGAAAGTCAGCA
Source organism: Candidatus Bathyarchaeota archaeon (assembly GCA_029883255.1). The sequence continues at coordinate 17,368 of JAOUJL010000016.1, forward strand.
GATTATATGGCGCGTGGATGCTTGGCTTTTCAGGAGGCTTCAGCACCCAACAGTACGCATATAAGCCTTGAAGCTTAGCCAATTCTTTCTTGTCCTTCACGGTTTTTCTTCCGAAGTATACGTCTTCCAAATGGTCTAGCTCATTCATGTAGATCGATATGTCTGTAACGTCTAACGTGCGGGTTCCGATGAACCTTTTCAACATGAGTAAGAGCAAAGACCGTGGTGAGCCATAGCGGAACCAGACTTGAGGAGTCAAGACATTTCCTAAGGAACTAGAGATTTTCCTTCCTGCTTTATCTAGAAACATTTCATAGCGTGCGTGCATGGGTGGTTCATGCCCTAAGACTTCGCGACAAATTCTGTCGTTTATCCTCACAGAATCTGCTATGTCTTTGCCGTAAGCTTCAAACCTTATGTCAAGGGCTTTCCATCGAGCCGCGAATTCACCCTTCCAACTAAGCTTGCCTTCATCTTTAGTAATATCTGCTTTTCCTTTGTAACCGCAGCCTTCTATCCAGCGTCCTTTTATTTCCATGCCTTCGCAGACATACAAAACTTTGTTTTCCTTCGGTAAGAATTCAGTGGCTTTTGTGGTGTATATGCGCCCGCATTTTTTGCATACCGCAAAGTAAGGTAAGACTTCCACGTAGCGTTCTTGTCCAACTTCTTCTTTGACTATTTCTCCAACTTTCTTCGCGTTAAGAAGCAGTGTTCTAATCTCTTCGTTTAACAATCCCGTTTCATAGGCTTCTCTGCCAGACACATACCTGTATTCTATCCCGCACTTGTCCAAAGATTCTAATAGCAGCAGACTCATGTGCAAGCCATAGCTCTGATGACAACCAAAAGGGTCGGGAATAACAGTCACCGGGAAGCCCAAATACTTGTCCAGAGATTCTGGTAGTCCAGCAGGAACCTTCCGCAAACCATCCACGTCGTCACAGAAGGCAATCAACTCCGAATTGTACTCCTGCCCGTGAAGAGCCAACGTAACAGCGTAAGAGCGAGCGGCGTCCCCCAAATTGCCAACATGTGGAAGCCCGGAAGCTCCAAGCCCCATCTCTGTTCTAATCAAGTCCATGCTTCTGCCCAGCTTCCGCTCCCTTTCAATTATTCTGGCAGCCATCTTGTCGTACCATGTGCCACGTCCGATTATTTTCTCGCTCATGTTACGCCTTATCCTCTAATAG
>JAOUJL010000126.1 GCA_029883255.1 Candidatus Bathyarchaeota archaeon
GTTGCTCGCATTTTGTCCTTCACCATCTAAAAGAAACTGGAACGGAACTGGAATGTCTGAGAAAATCGAAACGGAGTTTATTGAAAACTTTTTGGTGGTGTGGACCCCGGAGAAGGGATCTGAACTCTACCGTCGTGGCTTTTACGGCAAGCCCATAGGCATTCCCAAGCCCAAAAATATGGATTTTGATGTTCCTCTGATTCTCGACCTTATGGAAGGAGTCTATCTAATGGAAAAGGGGATGATCACAGTTTCTGAAGGACCGAAAGGAGCCAAGGTCACCTTCAAGAAACTGCGGGCGAGAGCCAAAACACTCTATGAAGAGTTCGACCTGAAGTACGCAGTGTATCGAGACATGCGCGACCGAGGACTCTTCGTCACGCCAGGCATCAAATACGGGTGCGACTTCGCCGTATACAAGCAAGGACCCGGTGTCGACCATGCGCCTTACATGATTTCAGTGAAGAAAGCAAAAGATGAGGTTACGGCAACTGATATTGTGAAAGCTGGAAGACTTGCTACAACCGTGAGGAAACGTTTTATTATGGCTATACCTGACTTGGAAAAAGAGCATATACGATACTTAATCTTCAAGTGGTTCAAAGCATAAGTCGATAATCATTGTGGCAGTTTGTTAATCTTCGTATTTGTGTGATTAAGAGAATTGTTTATCTTAAAGAGATTTTACAATATTACGCGGTTTATGAGCCGAGGTGACAGAGTCCGGTGATGTGATGGCCTGCAGAGCCATTTAATAGGGGTTCAAATCCCCTCCTCGGCTCCACCAACGTAATAAAAGTTACTTCTATGTTTATATAGAAACAGCAAATTATATCTGTATTCGCCAATTCAATGAGGTGGACAAAATCAAATTTCAACAAAAACTTTGGAATCTGAAGGATGTACTTCCGTCACATTCTGGGCCAGAGTTTGACACTGAATTGGAAAAACTCAAAAGCGACTTAAAACAGTTTGAACACCTGAAACAGAAGCTTTCTCCCAAAATTTCTACAGACGATCTACTCAAGGCTTTAAAATTGTACGAAACAATCCAAAAGAATAATGCTCGTTGTGAATGTTATGCATACATGTATTTTTCTCAAGACACGACCTCTCAGGAGGCAAGGGCTTTCAAAAGCAGAATGGATGAACTCGATGCAGATGTATCAAACAGAACCGTTTTCTTCAATCTTTGGTTGACAAAACTCGATGACAAAACAGCTAATCGTTTGATGGCGAACATCAACGAAGATTATGTTTATTACATAAAGAAATTAAGGAAACTGAAGCCCTACGTTCTGGACGAAGCAGTAGAGCAGGCGATTAAAACCAAAGACACTACTGGTCGTTTGGCAATGATCCAACTATACGAACAGATCACGAACGCTTTTGGATACACAATATGGGTTGATGGTAAAACACTTAAAGATGAAAGAGGAAAGACCAAAAAATTCGCATACGGTGAAATCGTAAGATTGGTATTCGGGCCGGATGCAAAGCAAAGAGAAGCTGCATATAAGGCGCTTTACAAAGAATTTATCCCCCGTAGGGACGTTTTGGGAGAAATTTACAAAGCATTAGTAAGAGACTGGAGAAATGAATTTATTAAGACACGACATTATCCATCTCCTATATCAGTATTCAATATGGCAAACGATGTGCCGAATGAAGCAGTTGACACACTTTTGTCAACGTGCAGAAAAAATTCCAGCGTTTTCCAGATGTTCTTTTCTTTGAAAGCAAGACTTTTGAAAATGAAACACATGAGTAGATATCACATTTATGCCCCACTGCAAAAATCTGAAAAAAAGATTCAATATTCAGATGCCGTCAACATGGTTCTTGATGCTTATAATTCGTTTCATCCAAAGCTTGGAGAATTAGCCAGAAGAGTCTTTGAGCAAGGCCATATAGATTCTGAGATACGAAAAGGTAAATTGTCTGGAGCTTATTGTATGAGTGTTGCGCCAAGAATTGTACCTTATGTCTTCGTAAACTACGCTGGTAGTACTAGCCATGTCATGTCAATTGGGCATGAAATAGGGCATTCTCTCCATACAATGTTGGCATCACGTCACTCACAGCTAACATATCATTCACATACACCTCTTGCAGAAATAGCATCCATTTTCGGGGAACTGCTTCTTTCAGAGAAGCTGATGGAAGAAGAGAAGGATCCTCAAGTTAAACAAGATTTAATTGTGTTGATTTTGAGTGAGCTATATGCGACTATATCGCGACAGGCCTACTTTACGATGTTTGAGAAGGATGCTCATAGCGCTGTTGATAAAGGTGCCACAGTGGACAAATTGGCGGATTTATATTTTTCAGGTTTGAAAGAGCAATTTGGTAATGCTGTGCAAGTGTCAAAGGAATTCAAGTGGGAATGGATAGCTATACCTCATATTTACAGGTACCCATTCTATTGTTGGGCGTACAGTTTTGGCAATTTGGTTACGCTAGGGCTCTATAACAAGTTCAAGGAAGAAGGAGAATCGTTCAAACTAAAATACATAAAGCTACTTTCATACGGGGGTTCTGAAAGTCCAGAAAAGGTACTTAATGAAGTAGGTGTGGACATACGTTCAGAGAAGTTTTGGCAGGGTGGGTTTAATATTATTAAAGGAATGATAGATGATCTAAAAAGGCTACGAACTTGATTTAGATATGCGCATGTATGGGAATATCTATATTTTGCAATGTAAAAATGAAGAAAGTAGAGGACGGGTTTGAACCAGAAGGATTATGCCCCCTAGATTCCCTAGCAGAAGCGTGAAATGCCAATGGTGCTAAAACTTACCAATACGATGAGCGGGAAAAAAGAAATCTTCAAGCCTTTAAAAAAAGGTAAAGTGAAGATTTTCGTCTGCGGAATGACAGACTACGACTACATGCACCTAGGCCACGGAAGAACCTACGCATTCTACGACGCACTGATAAGAGTCCTGAAATTCCTCGGATTCAAAGTCTACTATATTCAAAACATTACTGATGTTGGCCATCTAAGGGAGGATACTGGAGAAGATAGAGTAATCAGGAAAGCCATAGAAGAAAAAAAAGATCCGATGGAAGTTGTTGACTTCTATATGAGGAAGCACTTAGAGGCCGCAGATGAACTGAAGCTAGAACGGCCGAACATACTAGCCCGAGCAACAGGCCACATGATCGAGATAATAGAACAGGTTAAGGCCTTGTTGAAGAACGGTTATGCCTACGAAGCCAACGGCTCAGTCTACTTCGACGTTTCCAAATTCAAAGATTATGGCAAACTATCCAAGAGAGTCCCAAAAGAGTTGACGGCAGGAGCCAGAGTTGGAGTCCATCCTGACAAGAAAGATCCAAGAGACTTCGCACTCTGGATCAAAGCTCCAGAAGCACACGTGCTCAAGTGGCCTTCACCTTGGGGCTTAGGCTATCCAGGCTGGCACATTGAGGATACGGCGATTGCAATGAAATACTTCGGCGCTCAATACGATATTCATGGAGGTGCTATTGACCTCGCTTTCCCGCATCATGAGGCAGAGATTGCTCAGGCTGAAGGAACTACCGGAATAAAACCGTATGTCCGATACTGGGTTCACACAGGTCTACTGACAATAGATGGAGAGCCGATGAGTAAATCTAGAGGCAACTACATCAAACTCTTAGACGTGTTAGAAGAGCATTCACCAGAGGCGCTGAGGCTGTGGATGGCTTCCGCAAACTATCGGAAACCTCTTGATTACAGCAGAAAGGACATAGAAGATGCCGAAAAGAATTTGGAAAAGATTTCAAACGTGCTGGAGTTGATCGAAGAAAACTCGGCGAAACCGCCGGAGAAAAAACCCACTTTTGTGAAAGATATTCAAGGATTGGAGAAACAATTCATAGAGCACATGGAAGACGATATTAACACTCCCCATGCTCTCGCTGCGTTCTGGCAACTAATTTCTTTGGTTAACAAGAAGATAGATGAGAATGATTACTCAAAAGAAGATTTGGAAACTGCAAAAGAAACCATAGTTAAGCTTGGTGACTTCTTCCAGATAATTCCCAAAAGGAAAGAAAAAATCGATGAAAAAATAGTTACAGATTTAATTAACTTCCTCATCGAGCTAAGACAAAAATTCAGAGACAAGGAGGATTATGAAACTTCAGACGAGATCAGAAAAAAGTTGCGAGAATTAGGCATAACATTTGAAGACACGCTTGAAGGAGTTAAATGGAGAATAAAAGCTCGGAAAACATAGGAACAAAAACGATACACAGACTCACGAGACATTAACCTTTTCATCTGGTGGCGAATCGAGATGAAACCTTTGCCTAGGAGATTCTATACACGCGAAACGCTTACAGTCGCAGAAAAGCTGCTGGGAAGACAGCTTGTAAGACACACCAATAACAGTCAGCTTGTGGGAAAGATTGTTGAGGTTGAAGCCTACCGGGGCAGTGATGATCCAGGCAGTCACGCATGTAGAGGAATGACGCCCAGAAATCGACTGATGTTTAGGAAGGGCGGGTTCGCGTACGTTTACTTCACCTATGGAATGCATTACTGTTTCAATGTCGTAACCGAGAGAGAAAATGTTCCTGGGGCGGTTTTGATCAGGGCCTTAGAGCCCGTAAGTGGAATAGAGACTATGCAGAAGAACAGAGAAACTGAAAACGTGCTTAATTTGACAAACGGTCCAGCTAAGCTGACGAAAGCCATGAATATAACAAACAAGGAGAACGGTTTAGACTTGACGAGAAGCAAAGAACTGTTCATCTGTGAGCTAGAGGTGAAGGAGAAATTTGAGGTTGTGTCCACAAAAAGAATTGGAATAAAGGTCGGCGTGGACAAACCATGGAGATTCTACATAAAGGATAATTGC
>JAOUJL010000127.1 GCA_029883255.1 Candidatus Bathyarchaeota archaeon
CTCTTAGTTTCATTGTTTCTTGGCTGGCCCGGCGAATCAATTTTGTTTGGTCCTAGCTCCGTTTTGTGCACTGTCTGGTTCGTGGTGAAAGTGCTTTTGGTGATATTTATGTTGGAGTTTATAGGGTGCATGTGCGCTCGGTTGCGTATAGATCAAGTCGTCTGGGCGAATTGGAGAATAATGATACCACTTGCGATATTGTCTCTGATATTAACGGTTGCGTGTGCGCCTTTATTTGAATCATTAATTGGGTAGGATGGGTTCTATGACAAGTAAAATAAAAATGCCGCCGATAGTGAGGGAGATAGCCTCCTGCATAGTCAAGAAGCCGTTCACCCGGAAATATCCAGTAGTCAAGGTGGAGCCTCCTGAAGGCTTTCGCGGCAAACATCTCTTTGACCCAATGAAGTGCATCAGTTGTGGTTTGTGCGAACGAGATTGCCCGTCTGAGGCCATAGAACTAGTTGAGGTGTCCGGTAAAAAAATGCCAGTATTTCATCTTGACAAGTGTTTGTTCTGCTATCAATGTGCTGAAAGCTGTCCGAGAGACGCGATAAAATCGTCCACTGTATTCGAATTAGCATCAACGGATAAAGAAGGATTAATTTTAAAACCAAGAGTGGTGATTTAACGATGGCTTATTGTCTAAAACGGGATGGTATGTGAAATGGTGCATGAGATTATACTGACCGTAGGACTCGTAACTTCTGCTTTTTTTGCGGTATACCTTGAAGAGCCTGTGTACGCAGTTGTGTCATTAGCTCTGATGAACATAATTCTATCACTCTTCTACTTTAGTTTAAACGCCCCCTTTGCCGCCGTTTTCCAGTTGGCGATTGGCATAGGAACAGTAGCTGTCCTCTTACTGACAGGTGAAATGTTTACCCGAAAAACGTACACTGCCAAAACAATTAGGAAGAAGCTTCTAGGGCTAGTAGCATCCGTCTTACTTTCGATTCCATCAATTCTCAGCGTTGGAGCAATGACTACAACGACGCGTTCTTCTAATTTTTCGATTTCCACTGCTCTATGGGACCTAAGGTTCATTGATGTTATAGCTCAAGGCCTTGTCGTCTTGACTATTGCACTTGGCATAGCTATGATTTTAAGAAAGAAGAGGAGTGACGGTTAAAAATGGAGTACATAATCCTTTCAATGACTCTGCTGGCAATTGGAATTTACGGACTTTCAACAAAATACAACATGATAAAAATGTTAATCTCAATAGAAATGATTACTGCAGCTGCATCCATGAATTTCGTGATATTCGCATCATTGTTGAATGACACTCTTGGCCAAGCTTTCATGATATTAGCCCTCTCCGTTGATACGTGCATGACCGCGGTGGCTCTCGCAATAGCAGTGGTCATATATCGTAAACTAGGGGCTGTCGACATCACGGAACTATCGAAGTTGAAGGAGTAAACCCAAATGAAGCCATCAGCGTGCAAGCTTTTATATCTGCGTTGCAGTCGAATTTCGTAACCTCACAAAAAAAGATTTGGATCGAGATGACGTGATTGCTACCATATTCACCTTGGCTTGTATGGATCGTTCCATCCTTAGCTAGTTTACTTGTTCCACTCGCCGCCAAAATCAATGGAAAAATCAGAGATTACTTCGTGATTTCAGCGAGTTTACTTACAATCGTTTTTGCTGTCTCGATGGTCCCAGATGTTTATTTTGGAGCAACTGAGATAGTGACAGATGTTACGGTTCCATGGATTCCTATACCTGGCGGTCAAGCAGGTGTGCTCGTTGACTCGCTAAGCACACTTTTTGCGAACCTAATTGCTTTTCTCGGCTTTATAGTTCTAGTCTACTCGCTAGGTTACATGGCACATGAAGAAGGGTTAACACGATACTATTTTCTTATGCTACTATTCATCGGCGCGATGATCGGGCTGGTAATGGCGGACAACTTCCTCCTTATGTTCGTTTTTTGGGAGGTCGTTGGAGTCTGTTCATACGCATTGATTTCATTCTGGTATAAACGTCCCGAGGCGTGTAATGCGGGTATAAAAGTTTTCCTAATGACTCGTGTTGGAGACATTTGTCTCCTTGCAGCCATAATCATTCTTTATGTTAACTTGCACACTTTTTCTTTTCGAACCATTATTAACTTGGTGCAGGAAGGTAAAGTAGCATTGCCCATCTTAAGCTTAGCGTCTTTCTTAACATTAATCGGGGCAATTGCGAAGTCGGCTCAATTACCGTTGCACACTTGGCTGTATGGTGCCATGGAAGCACCAACTTCTGTGAGTTGTTTGTTGCACGGAGCGACTATGGTGAAGGGGGGCGTTTACCTGATTGCTAGGACGCTTATAATATTCTATACTGTTCCGATGTGGTCAACTACTGTAGCATGGATTGGTGTCATCACCGCGGTTGTGGGAGCGACATTAGCACTTGAAACACCTGACATTAAAGGTGTGCCAGCGTATTCGACGATAAGTCAAATAGGTTTTATGTTCGCGGCACTAGGTGCTTCTTCTTCTCCTCAATCTCCCGGCTGGTTCGCAAGCCTTTTCCATCTTTTAAGCCACGCCTGCTTTCAAGGTTTAGGTTTTCTAGCCATCGGCAGCATTGTTCATCAGCTCGGCACACGTGACATGCGGAAGATGGGTGGGTTACGGCGGAGTATGCCGATAACCTTCGCCCTATGTTTAGTTGTTATATTAGCCCGATCTGGAATTCCACCTTTTTGTAGTTTTTTCAGTAAGGGACTAATTGCAAGCACCATTTGGTCTACTGGTGATGTCGCCCTCGTTTTTCTCATTTATGCAGCGGCAGCTTTAACCTTCGCTTACAGTCTAAGGTTTCTTGTAATCACTTTTGCGGGTGAAGAATCTGATTATATCCGTAAGGTTCACGTGCGCGAAGCTCCTGCTTTGATGGTCGCTTCATCTGGCGTTCTAGCCGTGTTGTGTGTGGTTCTCGGCTTTTTTGAACCATTTCTAATACGTTTTATGCACGTTCCTCTTGAATTCAATATGAGCTCGTTTATGAGTTTGGAGTCTCTGATGTTTCTCGTTGTTTTGTTTATTGGTGGTTTTCCAATTTACCTTGTTTATATGCGTAAAAGCTTATCTGCTGATAAATTGAGAAAAGGCATATTGTCGCCGATTGGTAAGGTCTTAGAAAATGGTTATTACTTTGACTTCGTTTATGACAGCTTTCTTGTTAACAGTATTACTAAACTCTCTAGAGGCATTCATCAATACGTTGAGGTTGCTGGTCTTGAACGTCTGCCGTATCTTCTTGCTGGTGGGGCGATGCACTTAGCTCAAGGCGTACACAATTACGTTGATGGTTTCCTAGATAAGCTGTGCTACCTCGTAGCAGATCATGCAATGATTCTAGCTAAAAGTACATACAATCACCTTGACACATTCCTCGATGAGCTGTGCTACATATTCGCTGGTAGAGTGATGTTACAAGGGTCAAGGGTCAAGAAAATGCATACCGGCGCCTTACCACACTTTGTAGTAGCTGCAGTGCTTGGCTTCTTCATTCTCTGCATACTACTTCTGTTAACTATGTCTTGGTGATTTAGATGCAAATGGTGCTTTTGTTAACATTGCTGTTGCCTTCCGTATCCATCCCAATAATTTATATGTTAGGTAAAAAATCGGGCAAAATTGCGGCATTAGCCGTGGCTATTGTCTCAATAGCTGATTTGTCTCTTCTTCTCACAACCGTTTCCACGGTGATGACTTACGGCAAGCACATAGAGTCATATTATTGGATACCAATGCTAGGCTCTGAATTCACGCTATTTGTTGACGGCATAAGCCTGTCCATGGCCATCGTAACCTTGATACTGATTGTTGCGGCGGCCATATACTCCATGAATTATATGGAAGAAAAAACAGCGCTTTCCGGATACTACGCATTGTTGTCATTGCTCACGATGGGGCTAGTCGGGGTTTTCATAACCTCAAACCTGTTGGTCTTTTACTTTTGCTGGGAGCTCATGCTCGTTCCAACTTACTTCATAATCGGCGGATGGGGGTACAAGGAACCGTATAGAGCCGCTTTCAAATTCTTCATATTCACGCATGCGGGGGCAGTCTTCGTCCTTTTAGGCATAGGTGCTGTTTATATGCTCACCGGCAACCTTGACATGTTTCAGGCACAAACTCTTCTGATGACGGCTTCACCTGACGTTGTGAAGTGGGTGTTGGCATCCTTTACACTCGGCTTCGCCGTGAAGATGGCTATCGTTCCTGTTCACATGTGGTTACCTGACGCGCATTCAGAGGCTCCAGCGCCTATGTCAGCCCTTCTTAGCGGCGTGATCATCGAGGCTGGTGCCTACGCTATATTTAGAGTTTCTTTGAGAACTGTTTTTCCTTCAATTGCTGCAAGTGCATTTGGAACGCAGTTTCTGCATGTCTTGATGATATTTGGAGTTTTGTCAGCATTCTACGGTGCTTTCACGGCGTTGGTGGAGAACGACATAAAGAGGATTGTTGCGTATTCTAGCATAAGCCATATGGGCTACGTTCTCTTTGGGCTCTCGCTCTTTCCGTTTTCAGTAAATGGCGTTGCATATGGGTCGGTTGAAGGCGTCGTAGGCACCGTTCTTCACCTCGTTAACCACGCGGTCAGTAAGGGACTCCTTTTCCTGGTCGCTGGTTCAATCATGAGGCAAACAGGCGTTCGAGACATAAGAAAAATGGGTGGGCTGGCTGGGAAGATGCCTTTAACAGCAACCTCCTCAGCTCTAGCGGTTTTCAGCATTGCTGGGGTTCCATCACTTGCCTGTTTCATAAGCGAGTTCCTAATTTTTGTTGGCGGGGTTCAAGCAAGTGGTTCAGATAATTTTTACTTCTGGC
>JAOUJL010000128.1 GCA_029883255.1 Candidatus Bathyarchaeota archaeon
ACTCGGAGGAACAACCCAAAACGACAACCTAAAAGAATTCCACGCACAGAGACTATGCATATTCCCACCAAAACCCTCAGTCAAACTCGTCACAGACATCACAGAATACTGCACCAAACATTTACCCAAATGGAACCCAATAAGCATCAGCGGATACCACATCCGAGAAGCAGGCTCAAACGCCGTACAAGAACTCGCATTCACACTAGCAGACGGAATCACATACGTAGAATCCGCACTTGAACGAGGACTAAAAGTAGACCAATTCGCACCCAGACTATCATTCTTCTTCGCAGCCCACAACAACTTCCTAGAAGAAATAGCCAAATTCAGAGCAGCACGAAGACTGTGGGCTAAAATCATGAAACAACGATTCAAAGCCAAAAAACCAAGATCACAATGGATGAGAATGCACATCCAAACATCAGGATGCACACTAACCGCAACCCAGCCTATCAACAACGTCATACGCGTCGCATTCCAATCCTTAGCATCAGTATTAGGTGGCACACAATCACTACACACCAACTCATTCGACGAAGCACTAGCCCTACCATCTGAAGAAGCAGTCAGAGTCGCTCTACGAACCCAACAAATAATCGCCCACGAAACTGGAATAATAGACACCATAGACCCACTCGCAGGATCATACTGCATAGAAACCCTAACAAATACGATGGAAGAACGTGCAATGGAATATATCGACAAAATAGACTCCATGGGCGGTGTAATCTCAGGAATAGAAAAAGGATTCTTCCAAAAAGAAATCGCAGACAGTGCCTACAAATACCAAAGAGAGATAGAGAACAAAGAAAGAACCATAGTCGGAGTCAACGAATACGCGGTAGAGAAAGACTGGGTACCCATAAAACTCCTAAGAATAGAGCAACAAGCAGAAAAAGACCAAGTGGACAGACTGCAGAAACTGAAAAAGAAACGAAACAACAAAAAAGCAAAACAAGTGCTTGACAAACTGCACAACGCTACTGAAAGAGATGAAAACTTGATGTCCACAATAATAGAAGCCGTAAAAGCTTATGCTACGATTGGAGAAATCTGCGACGTACTCAGAAACGTCTACGGACAATATAGAGAACAAATCATAATCTGAAGTGAGGCGAACTGAAAAATGAGCACAAAAAGAAGAATCAGAATCGTAGTCGCAAAACCAGGACTTGACAGCCACGACAGAGGAGCTAAAGTCATCGCAAGAGCGTTCAGAGACGCCGGCATGGAAGTCATTTATACAGGGTTGTGGCAAACACCCGAACAAATCGTAGAAACCGCACTACAAGAAGACGTAGACGTAGTCGCCCTAAGCATACTATCAGGCGCACATATGACTCTTTTCCCAAAAATAACAAAACTAATGAAACAAAAAGGATTAAATGACATTTTGGTACTCGGAGGAGGAGTCATACCCGACGAAGACATCCCAGCACTAAAAAAAATCGGCATAGCCGAAATATTCGGACCAGGCACACCCACGAGCACAATCATAAAATTCATCAAACAAAACACACAAAAAACAAAATAATCCACCGACTCTCAAAAACACGGGACCCACATTGAACCAAATCAAACAACTCGTCAACGACGTACTCAAAGGCAACCGACGATCCATAGCCAAAACCATCACCCTCATCGAAAACAACCCAACAGAAGCCCAAAAAGCCATATCCAAACTCTACCCACACACAGGCAAAGCACACATAATAGGCATAACCGGACCCACAGGCTCAGGAAAAAGCACACTAATAAAAAGACTAGCCGAAGAACTACGAAAAAAACAAAAACGCATAGGCATAATCGCAGTAGACCCAAGCAGCCCATTCACAGGCGGCGCATTCCTCGGAGACCGAATACGCATGCAGAAACTCAGCACCGATGAGGAAGTTTTCATCCGAAGCATGGCAACAAGAAACAGTCCCGGTGGAATAGCTAGAGCTACAAAAGACGCAGTTAAAGTGTTAGACGCTTCAGGCAAAGACATAGTCATAGTGGAAACCGTTGGAGCTGGACAATCCGAAGTTGACATCATAAAAATCGCCCACACCATAGTTGTTGTGCTAGCTCCAGGGCTAGGCGATGACATACAAGCCATCAAAGCAGGCATGATGGAAATAGGAGACATTTTCGTCGTGAACAAGGCTGATCGAGAGAACGCAGATGAAGCTGTGATTGACATAGAAACAATGCTGAACATGAGTTCAGAGAAGCAAAAATGGAAACCACCAGTCATCAAAACAACGGCCACCAAAGACGAAGGAACCACGGAGCTTCTAAACCAAATAAGCCAACACATGAAATACCTGAAAAAAGACGCCTTTGACACACAGCTCAGACAAAAAGCCGAAACAGAACTGGTTGAAGCAATCAAACAAAAAACAACTGATTCCATCATAAGCGAACTGAAGCATAAAGGCGAGTTAGATAAGCTCATTCAAAAGATCTTAGCCAAGGAAACAGACGCATATTCAGCTGCAGATACACTACTTAAAGAGAGACTGAAAAGATTCAAAACACATCCGTAAGGCAATGGAGAGACTGTAATGACCAAAGAACGATTAGAAAAAGGGCTAACACAGGTATACACAGGAAACGGAAAAGGCAAGACATCAGCCGCTCTCGGACTAGCACTACGCGCCATCGGATGGGGACTCAAAGCTCACATGATCCAATTCATCAAAGGCGGCAACTTCAAACATGGTGAACTCCAAATAATCAAGCAACTCCCAGACTTCGAAACAAGGGCTTTCGGCCGAGGCAGATACATTAAGGAGCAACCTCCCCTCGAAGAGGATGTCAAACTGGCCAAAGAAGCCTTGAGGTTTGCCAGAAAAATCGTTAACACCGGCGATTACGACATTGTAATCTTGGATGAAATCAACGTAGCTCTGCACCTAAAATTGATAAAAACTGACGAAGTGATTGAACTGATTGAAAACAAGCCTAGACACGTAGAATTGATTCTAACCGGTCGTTACGCTCCTTCTGAAATCATTGATGCAGCTGACCTTGTTACCGAGATGAGAGAAGTCAAGCATCCTTATGCCCAAGGCATACTCGACAGAAAAGGAATCGAATACTAGAACAGATTAATGCAGGAAAAGTGATTTCTCTATCAAGAAATCGGCTAACCCACACCCGTTTTATTCTTCTCTCTTCTCCGGTTCATGCACCAGAAACAGAATTATCAAAATCTCGGGAATAGTAAACACTATTGGAATTAGGAACGGAAGTTGAGGAGAGACATGTTCATAAATGAAACCACCAGCTAGCATACCGAGCGCCATTATGAGGTAGTTAACAAAGTTTGAAGACCCGATAATTTTTCCTCGCTGCCCCCTAGGAACCAAGTCAGCTTGCAGAGCTGAAAATCCAGCCATCATTAGTATTTGTGCTACGCCTACTAGTGGCATAGCGATGTACAGTTTCAGTAAATCTCCCTGAACGAAGAGCACCATAGAAGGAATAATGAGTCCAAGTCCTAGGAGTATCGGAATCTTTCTTCCCACTTTATCAACGAGTTTGCCAACAGGAATGGCGAACACTATCATCGTCACAAACAAGAACATTCCTAATATCGCCCAATCAACAGTTGAAATATGCAGCACAGATTCATGCACAATGTTTCCAAACTCATCAAAAGTATCCACCGCATAGACATTGAAAAGAAGCTGACACAAAGCAAAACCGAAAGTCCCCACGATGTTAGATAAGAAAAGATAGTACATTGAACGAGGCACCTTCTTCCAAACCGCCACACCCTCCCTTATGGCTCTAGGATAAGAGCTCACAAACTCTCGACGATCTATACTCCCACCCTCTCCCACAGTTTCTCGCAATCGCGACCTCAAAGTAGCCGCAGTCAAGAAGAGAGCCACTACAATAAAATAACATATTCTCATACCAGGGACAAATTCGTACACGGTTACCATAAAAGCCGCTACCGCAGGAGCAGGAGTCGTTGCAACACGAGTAATAAGGGTGATGATCGAAAAACCCATACCCCTTTTCTTAGACGGCAACGAATCCGCAGTCATAGCTAAAAGAGCCGGCTGATAGATTAGGCATAAGCTTCCAACCATAGCTCCAACCAAGATAAAATGCCAACTCGGAGCTAAAGCATAAAAAATGTACGACAGCGCCACTCCAAAAGTCATCGTTGAAATCAACCATCTTCTTCCATGTCTATCCGCCAAGTAACCCCCAGGAAACTGAACCAGAGCTAAAGCTAAGAAGGATGCGAATCCTATGATGCCAAGAATTGTCTCTGTGCCCCCTAACGCAGGATCCACAACGTAAAGAGAGTAATATGTGCCTGGCAGTTCCATCGCAAAATCCATGATGATCCAGCTTAACACAAGAATGGCATAGTTTCCCTGAATGAACGAGAATTCTTCCTTCAGCCTAGAGATAATCGGCAATGGTATTGCTCCTACATTTACACCTATCGTTGGCTTACATTTCAATCTAATAATTGTCTTGGTCACTACGGTTATCTTTTCTGGGAAATAGCTACGAGACGTGGTAGCTTTTAAATATTGATAGCCAGGTACGCATTTTTTGTGTGCATGGATTTTTTCACCACTAGGCTATAAGTCTGGGCACTCTAGTTTAGGATTCTGGGAAAAAGTGACCAGATGCTTAAGCTTTTAAAAGTTAGTAGTTATGTAAGCGATTTTTGCATGCATGCGGATGCAGTAATCCTTATGGGTGGAGTTTGTTTGCTAGGTCTTCAGCGTATTTCTTCGCTTTCTCTAGTTCGCCCTCTTTCAGATGCATTTGATTAGTCTTGCCCTCTACG
>JAOUJL010000129.1 GCA_029883255.1 Candidatus Bathyarchaeota archaeon
AGAAGAAACGAAGGTAGGAGTGTACATTTGCCATTGCGGAGGGAACATAAGCGATACGGTAGATGTGGAGAAGGTGAGAGAAGCCGCTGCCAAATTTAAAGGGGTAAAAATCGCGGAGACATACGAATATGTGTGTAGCGACCCGGGACAAGAAATGATAATAAAGGGGATAAAGGAGCACGGGCTAAACAGAATTGTGGTGGCGTCGTGTTCACCCCGGATGCACCTTGACACTTTTAGGCGAACTGTGGAATCAGCTGGTTTGAATCCATATTTCCTTGAAATGGCAAATATCAGGGAGCAGTGTAGCTGGGTTCATGACGATAAGGAAGCTGCAACGTCTAAGGCTATTGACCTTATCCGAGGGGCGGTGGAGCGCGCCCGTTACCTCGAGCCCTTAAAGACGAAGAGCATACCAGTAAATAGAGACATCCTCGTGATTGGGGGAGGAATCGCGGGCATCATCACTTCAATAGAGTTAGCGGACAAGGGCTACCAAGTATATTTGGTGGAGAGAAGCCCGAGCATAGGCGGACATATGGCCCAGCTTAGCAAAACTTTCCCCACTCTTGACTGCTCGCAGTGCATTCTCACGCCGAAAATGGTGTACGCTGGACAGCACCCAAACATAAAGATAATCAGCATGGCAGAACCAATAGCCGTCGAAGGTTCTCCTGGCAACTACAGAGTCTTGATCAAGAAGCGTCCAGGATTTGTGGACTCTTCTAAATGCATAGCATGCGGGGAGTGTGAAAAAGTTTGTCCTGTCAAGGTTTCAAGCGAATTCGAAGCCAACTTGTTTCCGCGAAAAGCCATCTATATACCCTTCCAGCAGGCGGTTCCAAGAACATACGTGATCGATAAGGAGCACTGCCTATATTTCGCCAAGGGGGTCTGTAGGCTTTGCGAAAAATTCTGCAAGGGCAAAGCCATTGTTTTCAAACAGAAAGAAGAAACCGTGGAATTTGATGTGGGCGCAATTGTTGCTTGTACAGGGTTCGGGGAAGTTGACGCAAAAGCCTTTGAAGAGTATGCCTTCGGTCTACACTCGGATATCGTAACCAATCTGCAGTTGGAGCGACTCTTAGGTCGTGAAATGCGCAGGCCGTCGGATGGGAAGGTGGCGAAGAAGGTAGCTTTCATACTCTGTGTGGGTAGCCGAATGATGAATCAGGAACCTGGAGTGGAACATTGTTGTAAGATAGGTTGTATGGCTGCAATCAAGCAGGCTATGTTGGTTCAAAAGGTTGTGCCTGATGCCGAGCCATGGATTTTTTATACAGATATAAGAGCTGATGGGAAGGGATATGAAGAGTTCTACGTTACAGCTCAAGATCATAATGTGCATTTTGTCAGAGGCCGCGTAGCAGAAGTTGTTCCGCAGAGTGATGAAATATTGGTGAGTGCGGAGGACACCCTTCTTGGGACTCAAGTGGAGGGAAAATTCGATTTAGTAGTGCTCGTTCTAGGAATTATTCCTAGTTCAGGTACTCAAGAGTTGGCTCAAAAGTTGGGTATCCAGATCGGCCCCGATGGGTTTCTTTTGGAAAGACATTACAAGCTTAGGCCGGTTGATAGTCAAAGGGAAGGAGTGTTTATTGCTGGTTGTGCCTTGGGTCCAAAGGATGTGAGGGAAACAGTCTTAGAGGCGATGTCTACCGCTTCAAGGGTTGCAACTTTCGTAGGGAAAGGTGAGGTTTCTGTCTCGCCAGAAGTGGCCTATATCATTCCCGAAAAATGTAACAACTGTAGGATCTGCGTAGAAGTATGTCCTGTTGCGGCGGTGGAAGAGTCTCCCACAGGCTTAAAGATCAACCCGATGTCATGTGTTGGATGTGGAATCTGCGTGCCAAGATGTCCTGAAGAGGCTATTGACCTTAAGCACTGCACTGAAGCCCAGTTGATGGCTCAAATCTGTAAGGTAAGCGAAGGCGGCAAGGCACCGAAGATTATCGCTTTTCTTGAGAAGGAGATAGCTTACGGAGCTGCTGACTTAGCTGGGCAGTCTAGAGCATCATATCCCCCTAACGTGGAGATAATTGGGGTTCCCAGCACGGGAAGAGTCGGCTTGAAACATTTGTTGCATGCATTCGCCTCTGGGGCCGACGGTGTAATATTACTTGAGGACCACGGCGGCGTGTTCACCGAAGAGGCTCTGAGGAAGCATGTTACTCAATTGAAAAGGGAGCTAAGAGGTTACGGTGTCCAGTCCCTCCGCCTTATGTCGTTTTCTACAACGCTTCCAGAATACAATAAGGTACTAAATATATTCGAGACATTCAACGAGAGAATTTCGAAGATGGGACCTCTTTCACAAGAAACACGATTGAAAATTAAAGAAAAACTTGCAATGCAACGGGGTTTTTCGGCAGATTGAGATAATTAGGGATTCATGTGAAGCGTATCGGCTGTTGATGAGAATGGAGAGTTGGGACTTGATTATCATCGGCGCAGGACCGGCTGGTCTTACAGCGGGTATTTATGGAGCTCGAAGCGGACTTGAAACGTTGGTTCTTGAGGAAAAAACTCTAGGAGGTGCAGCTGCTGACACACCGTTAGTCGAGAATTACCCTGGCTTTTTTGAGGGCATTGGTGGACGGGATTTAGTTGATAAAATGGGTGAGCACTGTAGAAAAGTGGGAGCTGAAATCAGACAGTTAGAAAGTTTTATTGGACTAGATGTTAAGGGTGAAAGAAGAATCGTTAAAACGGACAGAGCCACCTACTCAGCCTCTGCTGTGATTGTTGCTTCCGGCTGTCATTACAGAAAGCTTGGAGTACCTGGTGAAAAAGAGTTTCGTGGCAGAGGAGTCAGCTACTGCACCCTGTGCGACGGGCCACTCTTCAAAGAGAAAAAGGTAATTGTTATAGGCGGTGGAAACGCAGCGGTTGTCTCCGCAATATACCTCGCGAATCTGACATCTGATGTTAAGTTGGCTCATCGAAGGAGTCAGTTAAGAGCAGAAAAAGCCCTTGTGAAGGACCTACATACGAAAAAGGTGAATGTTTTGTTGAACACGGAGCTCAAAGAAATCACGGGCGACGTCAAAGTGAACAATGTCGTAGTATTTAACAACAAAACCGGTGAAACTAGACAAATGAATGTTGACGGCGTGTTTATTCAGGTTGGTGAAGTGCCGAACAGTAAAATTGCTGAGGAAGCTGGGGTTGAAGTAGATAAAGACGGCTACGTTATTGTTGACAGTCGTCAAGGAACGAATATCCGCGGTGTATATGCCGCAGGTGACGTGACCGCGAGCCCTGTTAAACAGATTGGAACAGCCGTTGGACAAGCTATTGTAGCGGCTACTGAAGCGTTTGGCTACATCAAAAGACCATACTACTACAAAGGCTAATTCTCTATGTTTGTGAGATGCTCAGAGAAAGGTTTAAGTTTCAAACTATGAAGTGGATTACTCTCAATTCGTCAGAGGAAAAAAGACATTGCTGCGCGTATGCATGTAAACCTAGGAGGAAATTAACTTGGGCAACAGTGCTGTACTTGTGGTTGGCGCGGGCATAGCTGGAATGCAGGCATCTTTGGACCTTGCTAATCGAGGACTCACAGTCTATCTTGTGGAGAAATCTCCAAGCATTGGAGGACGAATGGCGCAGCTTGACAAGACGTTTCCAACGATGGATTGTTCCATATGCATACTCGCTCCAAAAATGATCGAGTGCTTCCGCCACCCAAACATCAAACTGCTTACGTGCTCAGAAGTTAAGGAAGTTACTGGTTCTGCTGGAAACTTTAAAGCTAAAGTCTTGAAAAACCCTAGGTTTGTCGACGCTAACAAATGTACTGGTTGCAGTACGTGCACTGAAAAGTGCCCAGTTAAGGTACCGAGCGAATTTGATGTAGGCATGGGAATGCGAAAGGCCATCTATATGCTTTTTCCGCAAGCAGTTCCACGCGTCACAACCATAGACAAAGACCACTGTCTCTACTTCCAAAAAGGAGTATGCAGGATATGCGAAAAATTCTGCCAACCGCATGCGATCAACTTCGATCAAAAACCTGAGGAAATAACGCTTAATGTTTCAAGCATAATATTGGCCACAGGCCTGGAGCTTTATGACCCAGCGTCGATAAGCGAGTATGGTTATAAAAGATACAAGAATGTTCTTCTGTCACTAGAGTTTGAAAGGCTCATTAATGCTTCCGGGCCAACCCGTGGAGAGCTTTTGAGACCTTCAGATAACAGGCATCCCCACAGAATAGTTTTCATACAATGCGTTGGCTCAAGAACCCAACAAAAGGGATTGCCATATTGCTCAAGTGTGTGCTGTATGTATGCCACAAAAGAGGCAATCCTAGTCAGAGAACACGATCCGGAATGTGAAGTTTACATTTTGTACATGGATCTAAGAGTATTTGGGAAACGATTCCAGGAATTCGTCAGCAGAGCCAGAGACGAATGGGGCGTCAAATACGTTAATGGGCGCCCATCCACAATCCTGGAAGACCTTTCGACAAAAGATCTTTTGGTTCGATACTTGGACGTCTTTGGTGGAAAGATAGAAGAGTTTAGTACGGATTTGGTTGTGCTTTGTCCAGCTTTAATTCCAAGAGAAGATAATAAGATTCTGGCAAAAATTTTCAATTTAGAATTGAATGAATACGGCTTTTTCAAAACGAAAGACCCGTTACTCATGTCTGTTGAAACAAACGTAGAAGGGGTCTTCGTTTGTGGATATTGTCAATCGCCTAAGGACATTTCTGAGTCGGTTACACAAGCCAGTGCGGCAGCAGCTAGGGCCGCGGAAGTGACTGTATCCACAGTTGTGGGGAGGGTAGCAGGATGAAA
>JAOUJL010000130.1 GCA_029883255.1 Candidatus Bathyarchaeota archaeon
TCTCTGGTCCATGATCTTCGATGTGACCCAGAATTCGGTCGATGTGTGCTTCAGCGCACCGACGCACAATAAGTATCGTTCTTTTGGGCTGAATGATCCTACTGGCGTCACAGAGTATCCAGCGATAGTCCCAATCAAACTACGCGCGCTCATATGAAAAAAGGGAATGGACGGGTGATATCTCCACCTCAAACGGGTTTATCCATTTTTCGCCACAACTCGGGGTTTTTGAAGAACCTTTCTTCTAGGTCCCAAGATTTAACTGTTATAAACGTGTAGCCTTGAATGGTGTTGTTGATTGAAATTAAAGGGTATCCACTTCCTTCTAACTTATAGATGCGACTTGGAATGCGACCACTGTTTTGTTTGGGGCAGTCCAAAGGCTAGAGGTGTCTTCACCATCAAACAGATAAAGAATATACTGGCGGAAGCAAAGAAGCTGGGGACAGTAGATTCTATTTCAGTAGAGGGCGGAGAACCCTTCCTGTATTATCCGATTATGATTAAGGCTGTGGAGGAAGCGGCCAGGCTTGGTTTTCGCGTAAGCGTTCTTTCGAACTGCTATTGGGCTAGTTGTCCAGAAGACGCTATGGAATGGCTCCTTCCAATAGCTAAAGCTAAAAATGTTGAATTGAGCTTGAGCAGTGACCTTTATCACGGAGAAAGTTGGGCAATTGAAGAGGTAAAAAATGCTGTGAAGGCTGCAAATGGCTTAAACACAAAAGTTGAGATACTTTCCATTAAATACCCGAAGACCGAGGCTCCATGCCCTAAAGAGATTGAAGGAGCAAAAGTGGGTTTATATGAACTTATGCATAAAGGGAGAGCTGCCTCAAAATTAGCGCAAGAAGCAGAAAAGAAAGCTTGGCGTGAATTAACAAAATGTCCCTATGAAGATCTTGTTAGTCCAGAAAGAGTTCATGTTGATCCTTTAGGGTATGTTCATGTTTGTCAAGGCATTTCAATTGGAAATGCTTGGCAGAAACCTTTCTCAAAAATAATTTGGGAATATGATCCTTATGAGAATCCGATTCTTGAACCTTTGATTCGTGGTGGTCCCGTGGCTTTGGTTGAGAAGTTTGATTTGCCGCACGATGGATTTTATGCTGATGCATGTCATTTGTGTTATGTTGCACGCTGTATGCTGCGGAAGAAATATCCTGACGTATTGGCTCCAGACGAGATGTATGGAGAATTTGAATATTAGTTCCAAGGCATGTGAAAAAAGTCATAAAAGAATAGTTACACATTGAGGATTCGGGTGGCATCAATTTTTCCACAAACAATATTAACGTAACAAAACAAAAACCGCAACAAATAAAACGAGCAAACCCACACAAATTCACTGCAATCCAAAAAAAGGAGAACAAACACGTATGCCGAAAGAAATTTTTGACGTAGACGAATTCATAGAAATCTCCAGACGCGCAGAATACTGCGACATAAAAAGACTAGAAACAATAGTAAAACTGAAACTTCGAACACCAAAAAAACTCTACACACTAAAAATCGAACCAACAAAAGCAGAAGAAATCGTGAAAAAACTAAACTGCGAAATCCGCGAAATCTAGCGTTTCTGGAAGAAATTCGCAACTTTTTCATGCATGCATTCTAGATAACTCTTAATCTCCCTTGTTTCCCGATTTGCAGTTGAGTTTCACCTTTATAAGCAGTGACCCGCGCGTTTTCAATTTCAACTATATCATTGATAGAAAGTGAATTTATTCGACTGTTCCATAGAGTCAGCTTTACAGTGCCAGTTTTGTCTGCCAAAGTTGCATTGGCAAACGCAACATAACCATTGTATTTTGTCAGAGCTTGTTGTGGCCTTGAAACTGCGAGAACACGAGCTTTCAAGTTAATCCGCTTCATTCCAACCTTCAAATCCCCAATTTTATGATACCCCACTGCCTTGGCATTTTTCTTCTTCATCATTAGAGCATTTTTCTCATGTTCAATTGCATATGCAAACCGCTTCAGCGGAGCTGTTTGCTCAAGAAGGTGTCTTGACATCGGAAATTGCGCAACTACTTCATGATTTGCAGTTATAAGAAAAATGGCATGATCTCCCATGTTTCCGCGGCACTGAATTATTAATTGTCTGCACTTAGACCTTCCATTCTTCCAAGCATACACAATCTTGCTAAAGAGCTTGTCTGGGTCAATTCCGCGTTTTAGAGAAATTGTTATGAGATACTCGAGAAGCCTCGTATCACGCGTTGAATGACCCACACCTTGAGGTCGTCCTCGCGTTGTCCATCTTCTACTTGGCATCCAATCCATTCCTAGTTTTCATTCGGTCGCTACCTCGTTTGCGCATCCATTTCCACAAGGAACACCATTCCTTTCTTCGTCTTACTCTGGGCACGTGAACTAAACATGGTGGAAGGAGGACCTATTTGGCTATGATATCCATTGCACCTTACCGCCACAGTTCTTCCGTCTTGTGAAATCCAAACAACACGGGCTGTTCCACCGCATTGTGGACACCGGATGTAGTCGCCTGTCTTGGTCATCTTTTGCATTCACGCCTTCTCTAGAGAATTGTAGGTTCTTAGATAAATGCATGCATGCACGTACGAGCTAAAATGAGAGTAGTCGACTTCAAAGTCGAATGTCTCGTTCTATGGCTCTGCTTCTTCGCAGAGTTTCTCAACTGCATGTGCACGAATCCAGCTGGTTCAGTGTGCCAATTCAGGATCACCATAAAGACCGTGGCAAAACTTCAAAATCTTGGATGGAGTAGTTCGAAGGCAAAGCCAACACTTTCCCGTCTTCAACCATCGGAAACCTCCTTCAAGTTTTTCGATTCTAAGGACTCCTTCGTGCAGCCTGTACTCATTAAAAATTGATGCGAAGCCATAAAAAACCATTGACGAATGGTACAAGAAACCACTGTAGAGTGTACAGTAAAACTAAACTCAAACGTCAATAAACCGAAACAGATAGCATGCATGCGTAACAACCTATTTATACTACAAAAGTCGTGGCTGTATAGTCTAGGAGTTTATGAAGTGGAGTTAAAGGGGTCTATGAAAGAGATCTTAACCTTACTGGAGGAGGAACTGTGGATGGAAGGTGGGCAAGATGAATCTAGCCAACATCTGGCACCACTTCAGCAGAGATGCTATACCACTGAAGTTTCTGAAAGAAGCCCTTATCGCATTTTCGTTTGACATTGGCGGAATACTCGCTGGCTTTATAGTTGCTTCTCATCTTAATGTTTTTCAGCTTTCTCCGTGGGCTATTGCAGTATATCCAGCCATTTTGACTGCGAGAGGTGTGATAAGCGGTTTATTTAGTGGGCGATTGAGCACGGCTCTGCATATTGGCACAATTCGTCCGAGACTTCGTGGAAATACTGAAAACTTCTACATACTTTTCAAATCCATAATATTCATAACTTTAGAAACAACTGTTGCGATGAGCTTATTATCCATGGTTTTTGGAAGTTTGTTCTGGGGGATAACTTTTGCAGACTTTTCGGACATTTTGATGGTCATATCGGCAACGATGGTTTTGGGGTTAACAAACTCACTAATAACAATTGAAATCGCATTCATCTCTTTCAAGAAAGGGTTAGACCCAGATGTGACTGTATACCCAATAATGTCTACGGTAGCAGACATAATCATAACGTTGTGTTATGTTTTCACACTCAATTTGTTCTTTTCATTCGGTTTCTTAGGCAGATACATTGTCATTTTTTTGAGTGTATTACTCATTGCCCTTGCATCGAGTGTTCTGACAAAGTGTATCCACAACCAAGGATTTGTCAAAACAGTTGAAGAATCTCTCTTGGCCATTATATTCATAGCCTTCATTGTTAACGTCACTGGAACAATTCTAAAAGATATTAGTGAAATCATAGGGAGCAGAAAGGAAATTTACACTGTTTACCCCGCTTTAATTGACACAGTAGGAGATGTTGGTTCGGTTGTTGGCTCTACAGCTACGACAAAGCTGTTATTGGGTTTGCTCAAGCCTTCTTTTCATGCAATACGGAACCATGCAACACGAATTTTCACCACATGGATTGCATCAATAATAATGTTCATCATATACTCCATTATATCACTACTTACACAAGGCATGTTGACGTTGCATGCATTTCTGAGGTTCACTGCTCTCTTGCTTACAGCGAACATAATCGCGTTTTCTGCAATAGTTTTAATAGCGTATGCTGTTGCGATTTTGACTTTCAAGAGAGGGTTAGACCCCGATAATTTCGTGATTCCCATTGAAAGTTCCTTAGCGGATACCATAACGACAATCTCTCTCTTCGTGATTCTAAATCTAATCAGCTATTAATGCGCAGGTGGGCTCACCAGTTTCCTAGACTACGTACCTATAGAAAACGTGTTTCCCAGCAGTAGGGCTATCCCTAAGAATCCTAATGACGTCTCCAGGTCTTCCACCAATAGCTATAACTACGGGATCCGAAGCACCACTTCTTGGAAGTTGATGAACCTTAACATGATATTTTTTAAGCATCTCTTCCTTCTCCTTTTCCATTAGGATCTCGTGTACCGGAACGAGTATATGTTTGAAGATGTTGAATGATGGAAAGTCTTTTGGGATCAATTCGATGCCATTCTCTCTCGCAAGACCTTTGGCTACGCGGGTGATATCGCTATGGATTATCATCATCCCCTTCTTGACGCCGACCGCGTTCATCTTGTGCATCATCCTCCTCAAGAGCTCGACCCCCACCCCTGATGTGCACCACATTAGTATCATCTCTTCCCGTCTGGC
>JAOUJL010000131.1 GCA_029883255.1 Candidatus Bathyarchaeota archaeon
GCACAGGAGACTTTACGCATCCAAAATGGTTCAAAGAACTAAGCGAAGAACTAACCGAAGTTTCCGAAACAAATCTTTACAGATCGACTAAAGACCCAGACTCTCCAGTGCATTTCATGATAACTGTTGAAGTATCTACAATCTTCACATTTGAGAGTGCGGTAAAAAAAGTTCACCACTTGATCTTGACGCCAAGCTTGGGAACAGCAGTTCAGATTAGTGAACGACTGGCACAGTATGGCGACCTCAGCATTGATGGCAGACCCACCTTAGGCATGAGCGCGCCGCAACTCGTAGAGGAGGTGATGGAAGTTTCGGACAAGAATGTGGTTATACCAGCTCACGTTTGGACGCCTTGGTTCAGCCTCTTCGGCGCCTTCAGCGGATTCGATCGGATAGAAGACTGCTATCAAGACATGACGAAACACATCCCCGCCCTAGAAACGGGGCTCTCCTCAGATCCACCCATGAACTGGCGGTTAAGCGCGCTCGACAAGTTCTCTTTAGTTTCAAACAGTGACAGCCACAGCAGTTGGCCATGGAGAATTGGAAGAGAAGCCAACGTATTCGAGCTTGAACGGTTGACCTATGACGAAGTCATTGACTCAATTCGCAAGAAGGATGCAAAACGCTTTAAATTTACCATCGAAACTGACCCGGCATATGGTAAGTATCATTGGACAGGTCACCGAAACTGCAACATTTCTTTCTCTCCTCAGGAGGCTATGAAATTTGGAAACCGTTGTCCAGTCTGTCGCAGAAAACTTACCAAAGGTGTGGAGCAACGCGTGGAGGAGCTGTCGGATCGACCTGCAGGCTTTAGACCTAGAGGTATCATAGGGTATTTACGTCTGTTGCCTCTCTCCGAAATCATTTCAACTGTCTTGGGAACCACTTACCCTGGAACCCAAAAGGTATGGCGTATCTACAATTCGCTGATCTCGCGGTTTGGCGACGAATACACCGTGGTCATGGATGCGTCTACGCAGGAAATGTCTAAAATTGTTGATCCAAGGATTTCGGAAGCCATTGTTAGGGTCAGAGAAGGCAA
The DNA here is from genome assembly GCA_029883255.1 of Candidatus Bathyarchaeota archaeon. The sequence goes on from JAOUJL010000131.1 coordinate 1,052, forward strand.
GGTAAAAGTTATACCAGGCTATGATGGTGTGTATGGTCAGCTTAATTTATTTGAAGAAGAAAAGCCGCTGGAAAAGGTTAATCAGCGGAACATAACAGACTTCATGTAAACACAGCGCACACTAATATAAATACTTAAGAACCATCTCCCAAACGAAATAACAAGCAAGCACCAAAGTAATCACGGCATTTGAGAATACTACTACTTCCTCTCTTTTTCTGACATTTACGCCAGCAAACGCAATTAGAAAGATTCCGGCTGCCCAGGTTAAGAGACCTAGATAAAACTGTGGTTGAGAAAGAATTAGCCCAGTTGATTCCCGTATCATTGCTGAGCCATAAAAGAAGAACCCGAGTATTGCAGAGCACAAACCTGAACCTTCGAGCAATAGAAAAAACCCAGCATTTAGCGAACTAAAATGTCCCGCGATGGCGATGGAAAGCAGAACAACCCCTAATGCAGACAATACCATTGCAGTGACGTTGGTTTGAATAGCCTGCTGAATTACCGTTTTTTCTCCTGTTTCTGCTCCTTTCATAAAAAGCAAGGAAATCAAGACTACTACTGGACCAAGGAATAAAGTACCATCAGTTACCTTTAATTGCATACTATTCAACCATATATGCGTCTATTTTTGCTATTGTGTAATTAGATTTATGAACTAAGAATTCACATAGAAAAACAGATTTCATACATGCACTCTTAAATTCAAGCTTATACTTCTTAGATGTCACAGCGCGTTTTGTCTCTTTTAGTAAGAGCTTGATGAAAACTTTTTATGGCACTTAGGCTCACGTTCTTAAAGTCGCATACGATAAAAGACAAACTCAGAGGTGCGACAAAAAGCATTGACTGAAATAAAGAAGACGGCGTCTCACGCTAAGAAAACTATTTTCAGAATAGACACAGCGAGGCAGATCACCCAAGTTTGTTGTTTTCTGCTACTCAACGCTGTTGTTTTCGGCTTGGAGCCCTGGCCGATACTCCTTCCGATAGTTCAAAGTCCCGGGGTTCCTCAAAAAACGATGAGCGACGCTTTTTCAGCTCTGCAAGTAATGCTTTATCAGCGCACTTTTCCCTGGCTCCCCATAGCCTCATTCCTCTTGACTGCAGTCATTTTGGGTAGAGCTCTCTGCGGTTGGATGTGTCCTTTTGGGTTCATCCAAGACTTGTTAGGATATATTAAGAAGAGGCATACACGAGTTTCTCTAAGAACTCATGGGGGGATTATTAAAGTCAAGTATGGGATTTTGGCGGTTGTTCTTTTTGTCAGCGTGACATTGGCTATATCTTTGGTTGTGGGAGTGGGCAAAAGTTATGAAAGTGCTATAGGCGTGTTCGCTCCGGCTCCGTTTAATGCGTTAAGCCCTGCTGACACGCTTTTCGCTATCCTGCCTCGAATGGTTTTAATGGTTGTTTACGCCCCTGAAGTATTGATTGTTGGGATTCTCTCTGACCCACTTTTCTGGGTTCGACTTACCATAATGATAGCAATAATAGTTTTAGCGGTCTATGTTCCGAGAAGTTGGTGTCGATACCTTTGTCCCATTGGAGCATTATTGGCGGTGCTAAATAGATTCAGCTTTCTCGGCTTGAAGAGAGATCCGTTGAGGTGCACTAGAGCTGGTTGTCGCACGTGTGTGGATGCATGCCCGATGATGGTTCGCATCCTTGAATTGCCTTGGGAGAAATTCACTGATTCTGAATGTATATATTGCCTGAAATGCGTTGACGCATGTCCAACAAGAGCCATAAAGCCGAAATTCCCATAAAAGCGTTAGAGATTACGCGAAGTGAAGGCTACTGCTTGCACTTCACTGGTGGTTGTCTGAAACATTATGGTCATTAGAATGGTGTTCCAGTAGACAGGATTTTATTAAACGGAAAGTGTATGAATGTTGGGAAATTGTTGGGCGTTTCTCGCGTCTATCAGATTGCTCAGCCCTACTGATTTTTCACCTAGCCTTCATCGAGCAAGAACAAGGTAATTATCGCCTGCTGATCTGACACCTCTCCTAAGAGACTTTACCCAACGCCCATTCTAAGTTCTACAATCTTTCCATAAAAGAATAGTGAAAGAATATTCTATGGAGGATTGTTGCATTAAATATTAATAGAGGATTTTTCTAACCTTTCAAGTGGTGCGGGCATAGCTCAGCATAGATCACCGTTACAAGGGACTTCCTCTCACTCTATCGCCCACACCCGCACCAAGAGGCTGACTACACTACTCTATGGCGGAAAGTTTCTAATACGATACTCCACATGTCAAAGTTTCTTAGAAAGCTGACTCCCTTTTGAGTTAGTTTGTATCTAGCTACTTCCTGGCTTCGTAGAGGATCTATGGCCTTAACGATATCGCAAAGCATCAAGTGATCTAAGTACTGATTTGCTTGGCCAAAATTTAGATTTGTAGCTCGCATTATGCTTGTTTTTGTCTTCCCTTTCGGGTCACGGTGAATCGTGTCTAAAATTTCTGCTACTATGGTTGCTCGGTCTCTATACTTGAACTTGGATAGAAATATCCTTCCGAACTCTGCACTAAGAAAATTGGGATACATAATCTTTCCCCTCTAGTAACTATATAGACAATTCTAGAAGATAATTCTTTTGGCGTATGCTTTGCGGACAAGTTGGATGAAAAGATAATTAGTGGTTATCGCATGATTGTTGTCATTCAACAATTTAGGATTTAGCTAAACACTTCTTCTTATGTTCTTAATGCAATTAGAAAATATGTGTGGAAGTTGCTGAAAGTGGATGTAGTGTGAGAATCGGTTTGTTGCTTATGTCTTCAGAAAATCAAGGTGTTGCGTCCAGAACAGTCAGCATCTCATGGATAAACCCGCTGGGTTTTTGACATATTTGGTGCGGGGGGTGGGATTCGAACCCACGGAGGCCTGCGCCAGAGGATGTCTCAGGAGACCCGTATTGTCCGCTTAAGTCCTCCCCCTTTTCCTAGGGGTGTTGACCCGCTATTTAGACCTGGCTCGGGTACCCCCGCGTCTTTCTATTCAATTCACGTTTTTTAACTTAAATATTGCTTGCTCTTGTGGCAAAGCTTGGGATTTTTTTGGTGTTTCAGGAGATGTGGTAAGACTTGGCGTAAGTCTTTGCTCTTGAGTCCAACATCGAGTGTTTCTCTCTCTAGACTCCCCCCATATTTTTTTTGGGCACTGGCGGTTTTTGGTTTGCTGTTGTGTCATGGTGTTTGTGTATGTCTCTCTCTCATTAGACCCCCCTATACCGGGGGGAGGGGTGGGACGCTTGTTTCAGGTTGTTTTTTGAAAAATGAGTTTGATGGGGGCTTAACTTGCGTAGGTTTTTGTATGGAAATGTACGGAAATGTATGGAAAAGGTGTTTACAGTTATTGTGTGTACGAGGGTAATGAGGTTAACGTTATTGACAGTTGTGGAAGAGGATTGCAAACTCGTAGAGGCGGGGTTGAATGCGTTACTGAACGAGACATTATAAAAATCTATCGGAAGCGAAAATAGCATAGTTTTACAGTCTGAAAGCGAGGCGTTACGGTTATAACATTTAACCTGTTAAAAGTGTGTTAGTGGGCGGGGCTGGGCGGGTAAAGAAAGAGATTAACTTTCTACCGACGCCTAGCATGGATAGGGCACGAACGACTCGACTGTAGTTGGTGTAAGCCTCCTAAGCTCGGGGTCGCGGGTTCAAATCCCGTCCCGCCCGC
>JAOUJL010000150.1 GCA_029883255.1 Candidatus Bathyarchaeota archaeon
GACCGATGTGGGAGACGTTGCGGCCAGATGCTGTTGTGTCGTATAGTTCTTTTATGCATGGTGGAAATGCGTTTACAATTACCTCTTTTGGAAGTTCCTCTAGTTGGATTTCTCCTCGTTTTTCTATGAACAGTTGTTTTAGTCGGTTTATGCGGTTCATCACAGCTTCGGGTAGCGATCCTACTTTTATGTCGAGTTTTCCTTCTATGTACTTTCGTACTTCCTCTTCTAAAAGGCGTGCTGCTTCGCTTTTTGTTAGGTAGACTCCTCCTTTTAACATGCGCCTATTGACGAGTTTCCATTTTTTGTCGTGAAAAACTGTTGCGCTTTTTAAAAAGTCTGTGTAATGGAGTGTAAAATCGTAGGTCAATGAAACAGCAGGGTCTTTAACGGGTTTCATCTTCCAGTTGAAGCTGTTTGCGATATATGTGACGTTGCTTTTGTTTTCGTTTCCAAGTAGGTTAGAAACTCGTTTTGCTTCTGCTAGTGCGTATCTTCTTTTGATAAATGAATCGACCGTTGCGGCTGCCATCATTACGGCTATTGGAAAGGAGGGGATTTCGATGTCATCGTTGGGTGATTGTTCGGTTACTGAGCCCAAGAGAATGGCTTCTTCTATCCGTTTTTCAGCGCGGTCTAGTATGGATTTGTATTCTGGGCTTGTTAGGTCGCTGATCTTGATGTCCAGTGTTTTTACGTATTTGGCTGCTTCTGGAATGAAGGGGTATTTGGCCCAGTCACTTTTTGTTAGTGGCAGTTTCCCTTCCCTGCCGTGGTTGTTACTCTACTTCTATGCGGGGAGCCAAAAAGAATGATAGTTTTCCTTCTTTCTGCTGTTTAAAGTCTAGTTTGACGGGCATGTCTGTGGAGAATTCTAGCGTGACGATGTCTGACGTCGCCGCTGCGGCTTTAACAATTTCGGAAAGGTAGCTTAGGCTGAAGGTGGCTTTCGAGTTCTCTTTTGTTTCTAGGTCGAGGAGTGCGTCGCTTCCTTTTTTCATCTCTATTGTGGCGCCCATGAGGTCGCCTGTTGCATTCATGACTAGTTTTTCGTTGTCCGCCTGGATTCGAACGTGGTCGCTTACTAGAACGGCGTCTTCGATTGCTTCACGTAATCCTTCGGTGGTGGTCTTTGCCTTTGCGTTGAAGGCAACTTTTGGGGTGGGAACCTCTTCTTCTACTGCTTCTAACGTGGGCATGTTGAACGCGCGTGTGTATTTTCCTTTGATAGTTATTTGTAGTCGTCTCGTCTTTTCATCCAATGAAAGCTCAACGGATTCGTCTTTTCCAGCCCGTCTGAGCAATTTTAGCAGTTCACTCACGTTTATGCACATTTTCATAGTCTCGCTGGCGGTGTATTCGTCGAAGACTGTTTTTGGCCATTCGAAGTCTATCATGGCTACGCGTGATGGGTCCATTGCGCGGAGTTTGATTGCGTCTGGGGTTATGTCAAATGTTGCCTCGTCGATGAGTGTTGAAATTGTGGCGATCATATCTTTCAAGAATTTTGCGTCGGCCATTTTAACCTTGAACAATGGTTATCCTCCTTTAACGCTTACTCTTAATCTTTCAGCCATTTTAATCTTTACTTGTTTCTATCCTGCTCGTTTAACTTCTACTCTAGCCTGGTCGTGCTAGGATTGTAATCAAAATCAATAATACAACAACGTAGACATCTCGGCGTGATTTCACAAAGAAAGTGGGTCTCGCAAAAATTTTGTTTCAAGTGTATTCTCGGAAAGTATAGTTACATTTGGTACAACGGAAAAACTGTGTAGAAGACTCATCACTCCCCCTAGTCTGCACCTGCCACACATAAGCCAACATATTCCCACACTTAGGACACGCAACCCTAACAGTAGGCAAAGTCCGCAACTTCTGCTCCTCCTTCCCAATCACAACCACACGCTCTTGAGGCCCATGCTCTATAACCTTTGGAGTAGCCACCACTTTATGCACCGCTGGTTTTTTATAGCCACACTTCGGACATGAAAGCACAACGGTGACCTTATTTCCCTTTTCCTTACGGGTTGGAGTCAGCCTCATCCCACACTTGGGACAAAACTCCATGGCACATCACCATTCCGTTCACTTTCCTTACTTTCGCGTCTTTTAAACCTTTTCTTTCGATCGGGTTAACCCAGAGGCTATGATATGTGCCACTCGCAACGCTTCGGGAATATTGCTTCGCGTAGATGTACTCTTTAGAATCTTCTCTGCATCCTTCTCCGAAATCCCCACAATCTGCACATACACGGCTTGTTCAGCGTCTCGCGTATGCACCTCCATTAACTTTCCAGCATTCTCCATTGCTTCCACCCGCTTTTCATATTCAGGTAGATTCCGAAGCGCTCTCCGTATATCATCGAAATCTGGCTTCTCTTGTGTAACCGTTATGACAGGCAAACGTACTCTTTCGAAAAGCTTCTTTATATCCACCATGTTGAAGCCGGCGAAGGTAACCCCGTTTAACATTACTACTCGAAGTTGACCATAATGAGGAGACGTGGTTATCATGGACGCGATCTTTTCTGTTGCATCCATTCCATCAATCTCCACTTCTGTTCGCATAACTCCGTCAAGCCAGCACCCTCCCCGGTAAACAACTCCTACAACAGTTGCTACGCCCTTTGAGTGCGGAACAAAAACTCCATCATCAACGCCTAGCACCCTGATCTCAGGCTTTACGTGTCGAATCTTCACAATATTTTCATGCATAAGTTGCACCAAACGTATTATAACTAAACAACTGTTTAAAAGTGACAAGCAATGTTCGCTTTCATATCACAACATAAAAGTTTGCGTGAAATCTTAACGGATCACAAACTCGCTGCTCTAGGAGACGCCTACGTGAACTTCATTTATTCTCTAGCTTTGTCAAAGAAAAAGGAACACCCTGTAGGTGCCAAAGTAAAAAGTCACATACTTGCTGAAGCACTCAAAAAAGCGGAGCTGAGGGAGTTCTTGCCTCGAAGAACCGACCGCCATAGCCAAGCAGACGCCGCAGAAGCTCTAATTGTATACGCTTGGATACAGAATTTAATGAGTATTGAAGAAGGAGTTAACTTTTTAGGGCAGCATGAAAACGTGATCGAAGCTTTCTGCTCGCTACTCTGCACTGCAAGAAAAAGGCTGAAGCTATGAGGCTTTACTAGATTCCGCCAATTTAGCAGAGGCAGTCGAGGACAATTTTCGTTGCCATGCTTTCAACGCTTTCTCAAAGGTCGTCCTGAATTCTTTGTTTTGCTTCCGTATTTTTTTCACCGCATTTTGAATTGCGGTTTCTGGTTTCAGCCCTTTCTTGGTTTGAACATAAATTATTGGGTTTGATATTAGTGGATGTGGCACATCGTAGCCGGCCATTTCGATCATATCGTCCTCGAGGAGAGCTTTTTGCAGTACATTGCAGAACGTGTGACCTTCGCCTTCAATTTCTATTTTTAGTTCGTCGGATGTTCTCTTTAATACCTTGATCTTCATTTTTATCCCTCTAATCAGCGTTTTGCCCATAATCTGAAGCAGCTTTCCGTTTTTCAATTTTTCCGCACTTTGTACATCGCATTCTTTGTCTTTCTAAGAGTAACATGTGTCCACACCGCGAGCAGAAGGCGTAAATGACTCCAAGATTTTTTTCAACGGTTGACAGGTGGTATGTTCTATTTTTGTGTACGATTACTTTGGCTCTCATAATATCGCCTAGTTCGCACACTTCAAACATTGTTTCAACATAACCGAAACTTGTATCAGAAATATGTAAAGTACCAGTGAAGAAACCGGACAGCAGCGTCTTTCCTATTTTAAATATGCGTAATGCCGCCATTTTGCTTTGTACGCTTGAAACTCGACCAATGATGGTGCTTCCCGCCAGAGGAACAGTTACCCCGCGAACCATGGGATATACAGACATTTTTTTATTCAGCGTATCTAGGACCGTGCGTCCAATGATATTTGAGTATATTGTTCCGTGTTCTACGTATGTTCCAGAGTCTGGTATGAATTCTTCAATGACGCCTAAACGATCTCCTGGCACGACAAACAGCCCACTTTTTCTTTCAGATTGTCCCACAAGTCTTCCCTTCTACGCGGTATAGATCAACCTCAACGTTGTACTTTCTTTTTGTGTGAAACTCGAAGA
>JAOUJL010000022.1 GCA_029883255.1 Candidatus Bathyarchaeota archaeon
TTTTGGGATTGTCATCTGCATAGGAAATATGCTTGTAACCTTTCCTCCACACTTCTCAATAAACCTTTTGATAAACTCTCGGTTGCGTTTTCCACTTTTATGAAACGAATAAATCCTATGACCTAGCTCCAAAGATTTCTCGATGAATTTTCGATCAGCCCTTCTTCTTTGTACGCCAAACGGGGGATTTTGTAAAACCGTGGCGAAAGAACCGTGCACAGCATCGATATCCGCCACAACCCAACTTGTCTTTTCTTTTACACCCATTTTCTCTGCGTTTTTCAACGCGATTTTTATGGCTACTCTATCTAGGTCGACGCCGACAGCTTCTTTTGCTCCAAGAAGAACCGCGCCAATCGCCAGTCTCCCAGTGCCACAGCCCAGATCAATAATTGTTTTGTTAATAATATCGTCATAGATGTACGTTGCCGTGTAGAGGATTTCTGCAGCGACTTCGGGAGGTATCGTGTATTGTTCCAAGTAAGCCTTGGGCGTTGGATGGGGTGTGATCTCTAACAATGCTTTTTCTAAGTCTAGCTTTCGAACCATCTTTTTCTGCATAATTCCTCCCAGCTTATTTCTTCCAGCATAACGAGTGTTTCGTTGAACGTTAGAACGGGTGTGCGAAAGCTCAGTGTGTCATCTAGAGAGATGCGGGGGCAAGTGGTATTTACGTATGCGTCTATGTCAAGGAACTGCATAAGCACACTGGGTGTGATCTCTCTTACTGCAAGCAAGGTTGCCTTCTTCCCGTTCTTCTCCAGTTTTTCTTTCATTTCAAGGGCTTTTCTGACCCTTTTCTGACCAGCTTTTAGGCCAATTAGCACTCCGAAGGTTTCCGCCTCCTTTGCTTTGCTAATGCTTGCCCATCGCTTTTTGAGTACCTCTAAAACTTCATCATGAATAGAATAGGCTCTTTTTTCATAGGGATCAGCAATTATTGTGGGCTTTCCAGTGGTTAACCCTACACCGATAGCATGGAATCTGCCTCCTCCTACGAAAAGGAATGCCTCAACATCTTTTGAAATCGATTGGGCGTTGCTGAAATCACAGCCGATCACTTGTCCAGCGTATTTTGATTGCCCAGCATCTCCGATCGCGACTGTTTTTCCTGCTTTCAGAAGTAACTCCCTTGCTTCGTTGAGCATGTGGACATGTTGAACTGTGGTTGTTAGTCCGATGCTTGTATAATCTTCAAGTAGTCGTATTGCTTTTTTCACTGCGCCTTTGATGCTGATTTTTGCCCTCGCTTCAATGTACAGCGTTTGCATCCGTTCCTGTTTCATCATTTCACTGTGGCCATAATGTACAATCAAGTCTACATCTAGACTTTCAGCATCAAGCGTGGCTAAATCACAGGCGCCATAACATGGATCAGCCGAAACAATTGCAACTGCTCCAGCCTTTTCGACTACAGCTGCAAGTCTTGAGCCTTCTTGCTTTAATCCTTCAGGAAGCTGAATGAAAACCCGTCTGGAGCCACGTTTAAGTATTTCATCCTTCAGTCTTTTCTCTTCCAACTCAAAAGTTAATCTAGGCATTCTCATCATCACTCAATTATCAAAGCACTAGAGAAACACACCGAATAGATGTCCCCTGATCAGCAGTTTCCTTTAGATGTGCCTAGTCAGGTGTCCGCCTCATCGTAGAGTCCATTTTTCATTTTGTTCGGACTTTTGGGCTACGGGACTTGTGGCGCTTTTGTGCATGTCAGCCAGCTGTTTAAGCAGAATTTTCTGTTCGATGCTTGCAACCAGTTGCCTCGTGCGAACCACCGCGTCAGCGTTTACCGACACGCTGTCGATGCCACATTTGACTAAGAATTCGGTGAAGTCTGGTAGGTTTGAGGGCCCTTCTCCACAGATAGAAACCGTGCGTCCGTATTGATGAGCCACTCTGATTAAGTGGGCAAGTATGCGTTTGATGGCGGGGTCTCTTTCGTCGAAGTACCCCATTAGCCCCAGCCTTTCTGAGTCTCGATCGATCAGCAGGATGCCCTGAGTCATGTCGTTTGAGCCTATTGAGAAACCGTCGCATAGTTTGGAGAATTCGTCAGCCATTATGGCGATGGATGGAGTCTCGGCCATAAACCAGATTTGGAAATCTCTTGATCTTCCAAGTCCCTCATCTTTCATTATTCTTAGGCATTTTTTGGCTTCCCAAACTGTCCTTACCACAGGCAGCATGACCCAAATGTTTGTCAGGCCCCATTCTTCCCTGCATTTTTTTATCGCCTTACATTCAAGCCTGAACGCTTTTTCATACCATTTGCTTATGTATCTGCTCGTTCCACGCCAACCGAGCATTGGGTTTGCTTCAACTATTTCGTATTTTTCCCCGCCTTTCAGCTCTCTGTATTCATTTGTTTTGAAGTCGCTAAACCTCACAACCACTGGGCGCGGTTGTATGCCCCTTGCAACCGTTGCGATTCCTTCAGCTAACTTGCTAATGAACTTGTCAGCTTGCCCAGTTTCTAAGAGATACATGGGATGTTCTCCAATGTAGCTTGCTAGAATAAACTCGATGCGCATAAGGCCTATTCCGTCGAAGGGCAGGTTTTTGTATTTGTCAATCATGTCCGGAACGCCGAGATTTAAGTAGATTTTAGTAGCGGTTATTGGAGCTGACATGATTGCTGTTGAAGGTGTAATTTCAGTCATCGGTGATTCGGCTTGCCTCACAAATTCTTCCATTATCCCCTCGTACACAACGCCGCTTCTCGCATCTACGGTGTACTCTTTACCCGTAGTCATTATTTGCGTACCGTTTTCCGTTCCAACAATGCATGGGATACCTAGCTCTCGACTCACTATGGCTGCATGACATGTAACTCCTCCCTTGTCTGTGACGATGGCTGCAGACAACTTCATAAACGGCACATAGTCAGGGTTAGTCATGGTGGTGACTAGTACGTCGCCTTTCTTCATGAGCTTAGACGCATCATCAGGGGTGATAACAACTTTAGCTAAGCCGGCTCCGACGGCTCTTTTTCCAGCCGCTATCCCTTTCACAACGACTTTCCGTTCCATCGGCCGCGAAGGTGGAGTAGGCTTCGCTTCAACTTTGGATGGCACCATTTTGAGGCTCCAAACAGTTTCCGGCCTAGACTGAACAATGAATATGTTTTCCGGAAAAGCAAGATGTCTGTCAATCGCCCATTCAATGTCTTGAGGCTTCCCATCATAATGTTTCTCGATGCGATTGGCGAGTTCGGTGAGTTTGACGATTTCTTCATCGGTTAAGCTGGGTTGTCCTTGTCTCTCGATGGGCACGTTATGATGAATTGTTTTGCCGGTTTTGGAATCGCGAACATATTCAACTGCTTTCTTGGCGATTTTTTTGCTAATTATCTCCAGCGTGTTTTTATCTGTTATATAGTTGTCTGGGGTGATGGCTCCGGAGACAACTGATTCTCCTAGACCCCAAGTAGATTCGATAACTATTTGATTGGGTTCTCCGGTTACAGGGTTTATGGTAAAAGTAACGCCAGCGACTTTGGCGTCAACCATTTTCTGAACGGCTACGCTGATGAGAACTTGTTCATGCTCGAAGCCTTTCTGAGCCCGGTAGAAGATGGCTCTCGGCGTGAACAGACTTGACCAACATCGGACGGTTTTTTCAACAAGTTCCTTTGCGCCCTTTACGTTGAGGTAGGTTTCCTGTTGACCAGCGAAAGAAGCGTCGGGTAGGTCTTCAGCTGTTGCGCTTGACCGAACGGCCACAAAAACTCGACTTGATTTTGTTCTTTTACCGAGTTCATCATAGGCGTTTTTAATTGCCTTTTCAATTTGGGGTAGTATAGGGGTTGATTTGATGAGTTGCCGAATTTCTTTGGATGCTTTTTCATACTGATGTGGGTCATTGATGTCGGTAACGGTTTTCTCGATGATTTTGTAAATTTTCTTAGCGATGCCTGTTTCTGTGATAAATTTTTCGTAAGCTTGAGCGGTAATTGCAAATCCTGGCGGAACAGGTATTCCGGCTTGAAGCATTTCACCTAAGTTCGCGCATTTACCGCCTACGATTGAGATATCTTCTTTTCTCAAGTCCTCAAACCATAGAGTGAACTTTTTCTTCGATGAAGTTTTCAATACGGTTCACCTCTAGTTGGCCTCAATTTTCTCAACAAACATTCTGCAGGGCGTTGGTAATTTGGCGCTCCCACGCTTTAACGCTTCTTTTGCAACTTCAAGGCCGTCCTCATTTACATTTACTATTATAACCGTCTGGTTTGGTTTCACTCGTGCAGCAGTTCCTATGGGCTTGCCGAAGGATCTTTTCATCCCATCTTGCAACCGATCTGCGTGTGCTCCAAAGATCATTTTGTTTTCTCGAAGTACAACATGTGGGTACGGTAGGATTTGTAAGCAGTAGTTTTTCCCCAATTTTTCCGATAGCAAGCGGTTGGTTGCTACACGGGCCGCTTCTAACGCGTTGTGGCGTACTTGGACTTCTCTTTGGACGATCAAAGAGGCTTGATACTCAAAACTACTCGCAGGATCGCCCATGGTGAATTTGATAATTTTCGGCGCGGGAAAGCCTCGCATATACTTCTTTCTCGTATAGGATTGCCCTTTCACCTTTCGATAATTGCGTGCCTTCATGGCTTTTCCCCTCACCTTACAAAATCCGTGGTATTTAAAGAATTTGTTAGCACCATTCTTTATTAAAATTATGAATTCACGATACTGTCAACTTATTTGTCATGGCAAATGGATTTCTTTGGGATTTTATTTGTCTGGTAGTTTTTCATTGTCTGTCGTATTTTTCCACTTCGTCGCTCGTTATAACGAGTTTGATCCTTGCGTCCTTGAACATTTTCACAGCATCTGCTTCAGCGTGATAATGTTTTTCTGCAACAACGCACTTGATACCGGAATTGATAATCATCATTGCACAGGATCTGCATGGAACCATTTTACAATAAAGTGTCGCTCCGTCTATAGATACCCCAAATTTCGCAGCTTGGATTATTGCATTTTGTTCTCCGTGTAATGTTCGTACGCAATGTTGAGTAACATTTCCAGCGTCATCAAAAACCTTACGCATGTCATGCCCAATTTCATCACAATGGGGCAATCTTGCAGGCGAACCGACATATCCTGTAGCTAGAATCCTCTTATCTTTTACGATTACACAACCGCTCCTGCCTCTATCACACGTCGCCCTTTTCGAAACAGCTTCACATAAATCAAGAAAATACCTATCCCAACTTGGTCTCTTGCACTCTTCCATGTTTCTGCACATCGATTTGGATTTATGCATGCATGCCTTGACCAAGCAATAATATGTACTCGTATTTATACTTCTTTTCAGAACGTTCAGGTCACCTTTGAGCCTTACAGCCTACTATATGGTTCATTTTTGTTCTTTTTCTCTTTCTAACAACAAATACTCCTTTAGGAATCCGTGTTTCTTGTACAGATGTATCGCCCGCTTGTTTTCTTTCTCGGTTCCCACATGGAGTTCCATGATTCCCATTTTATCAGTCTGCTTGATCACCTCTTTCAGCAGCTTTGAACCTATGCCTCTGCCTTGGTAGTCTTTGTGTATGAAAAGGTAGTTGATGGTTGCCTCGTTCCATTTCTCCCAAACCGACGGGAGGATGTAGTAGTCGATGAAGCCAACGATTTTGCGGTGTAGCTCAGCCACAAGGATCACGTAGTTTTCGGTTGCTAAAAGTTTCTCCAACGCTTTTCTAGCCCAAGCCTCATCTTGAAGATAACTTGTCTTTAAAACCTCTATTATACCGTTAACATCATCGCTTAAGGCTTCCCGTATGACCGAAAATTCTGTGTGCTTCATAACCGTTCCTTCGAAAATATGTTGCATTGTAACTTTAAGTTTATTTCGTCGAGTGTTGCCCAGGCTGGCGCTCGGCTTGTATCACTACTATTGTTTCAAACGTGACCTTCTTCTTAGCCACAATCACGACTCTTAGCCCTTCTCTTTCAAGTTTTTGAATTGTTTCATCAACGTTGGAAAGAGTTGATTGAACTAAAACGATTTTGCCCTTTTCCATCAAATAACGTGGTGCCTGAGAAATGAACTGATCGACAAGTTCCCTTCCAGATGGCCCTCCTGCCCAAGCTCGTTCTATCCATGTTTTCTGTTCGCTTCTTTCTGAGGGTAGATATGGAGCGTTGAAAACTATCACATTATATTTTTCGTTTCCTTCTATGGGTTCAAAGAGGTTGCCTAACCGTATGTCCATTTTACCTGCGACCCCGTTGAGTTCTGCATTCATTCGGGCACAGCCAACTGCGTGAGGGTTCACGTCTATGGCGACCACTTTTTTCGCTTTTTCCGCCGCAAGAATCCCTAAAATTCCACATCCTGTCCCCACATCCAAGACAAGATCATTTTGGTTCACAGCGAGGTTTTCAGCCAAGAGAAATGAGTCCTCGGCAGGTTCGTACACGTCCTTCAAAACGTAAAAAACACAGTTATCGAAGAAAATTTTTTTCCTAGGCGAATTCATCGGCTAGAGCCCCAAAATCTTCTGGCGCCAACTGCCGCACTCTTTTATCGTGAAAGAGTAGGGAATCCGCCAACTTTACCATGTCTTTTTTCTCTATTCCCCGATTACGCAGAAAAGGAACAATTGCATTTCTCACTTTTTTGTTTCGTTGGGTAAACAAAGTCCGTACGAGCTCAAAAAAGGTTTTTTCATCCCTCACTCGGAAAGGAGGCTTCCTAGGCTTCAACCGCACGACTATGGAGTCTACGTCTGGAGACGGGTAAAAAATGTCTCGAGACACATAGTCTAGGAGCTCCGCTTCAGCCCGATAATATGTAGAGACTGTTAGCCGCCCATAGTCTTTGCTGCCAACACGAGCTACCATCCTCTCCCCAAATTCCTTCTGAAAAGTCAAGATTGCACAGTCAAACGACCTTTCCAAAAGCCAAAACAAAATAGGAGATGAAATAGAATATGGAGGAGTGGAGACCATCTTGTTGAATGGAGGAACATCAACGCTTAGTATGTCTCCTTCTATCAAGTCCACGTTCTGCAACCCATGAAGTTGATCTTTCAATATCTTCACTAATTTAGAATCAACTTCGACAGCAACAACTCTTTTGCATTCTTGAGAAAGAAGTTCGGTGAGAAAGCCTAATCCAGCCCCCACCTCTAAAACAACATCCTCCTTGCTTATAGACGCGTAAGAAATCATTCTCTGCAAAAGGGCACGGTCCACTGCAAAGTTTTGTCCTAGGCGTTTTTTGGGCAAAAATTTGTAAAGGCAGATAAGTCGCTTTGCCCGTTGAAGGAGACTCATAGTTGTACCAACTACGGTGCTCTCGTGAACAATCTATATTTGCTTTCGCCAGGTAGTTCCTCTAAAATCCTCTTTGCCACGAGCCTAGCAGGGCTGGGTATGTTGGCACGTTGCTGCAAGTCGTCAAAGTTTTCGAAGGGTTTTCTTTCTCGTTCATCAATAATTTGCCACATGTATTTTTTTCCAATCCCTGGAATCAATTCTAACGCGTGCATTCTAGGTGTTATCGCCTGAACCATGTTGAAGAAGTTGATAAACCAGCTTTCGCGACTCTGCACAATTTTTTCTACTACGCTGGATAGTTCCATTTTTGCGTTAGATGTCAACTCATCATAGTTAATTCTCCCGATGATATAGGTAATCTTTTCACGATTACTTTTTCCAACATAGACCCTGTCATAAGACTTTAGGACAACACCTTCTTTTGCGATTGCTTCAAGTAGTGTGAAAAATTCTTCACCAACTACCTGAACTAGGGCGCCTGCTCGATATCTATGTCTAGCTTCTGACCTTCCGTGAGGAAGATAGTCGAGGACGTACGCGTGTTCTTCATAACGCTTTGAGGATTCGTATGCCTCCTCTCTCCTCTCTTCTCTACGTCTTGAAAACTCGTTGCCCCGCATTTGAATTTCACGCCCTATATCAACTACTTTTTCAAAAAGTCTGCTCTGGATTCGTACATGCGGATAGTTGTTTTGCGGGGTTTGCTTTCCAACGTTGCATCCTTCTTGTTGTATAATATCTTTTACGAGTTCGCGTTTATTAGTTTTCTTACTTTTTAATACACTATTTCTTAGGCACACTCGGTTTTTCCATAAAAATTTTATTCGTGCATACGCAACGAGTCTTGTCGTATGCACTTCTGGTTTGTTCGGCGACCCAGTTTTCACGCTGTTGCGAAACTCTTACTCCTTTTTCCGGTACTCATCTAAGAATGCGAGTATTGCTTCTAGCTTAGAGGTTTCCATAATCTTATGTCCGCCAGCTAGAAAAACTCGGATCTCCTGTATGCTTTCAGGCATGCAGTTGACGACTTGAACAGCCTCTTCTTCTTCCAATTCAAACTGCTCCACAAGTTTCTTCACGATTTTTTCTGCAGTTTTAGCATCTACCTTAGAGAATTTTGCCGTGTAATCCAAGGATCTTCGTTGGAACTGATCAAGCTGTTCTTCGCCTATTGATTCTAGCATTTTTTTAGCTTCTGGAACCGTGACTAGCTGTTTCTTCGTTGCTTTCCTGGACATTTTCATCCTCCCACGTGAGGTTTTAGATGTTCTGGGCGTACAATTATCTCTTTCACGGCTTTTCCCTGTGTGACGTTTACGATGTAGGCTCTGCCTTTTTTGTCAGTTATGACGCCTATTCTTCCATGGAATCTTCGGTGAGGCATACCCTTATGAACACTTGGATCAATATTAACTACTACTTTCTCTCCCGGCTTATACTCGTAGAGTATTTTACTGAGCCCTGTTTTTCCTCGTTCTCGGGGCTTTCTCTTTAGAAGGAAGCGAGTTTTTGCGCGATAGCCTTTTGATTTTCTCGGCATTATGGTCCCTTCACAATTACGTTTAAGACGTCTAGTTCTAGAGGTTCTGCCTTAGCGTTAACGATCTTAGTGACGTTGGGGTCAGTTCGACCCTCATCGCCTGTTATTAATTCTTTAATGTAAAGTCCTCCTTGACAACGAATTCTCATCTCCACTCGGCTAGGCTTTAACCTCTTTATTTTCGTCTTATATATGTACTTTTCTCGGATGCGGTCTGCTCTTCTGTGCAGGACACGTAAAGGAGTTTGCTGATGAACAAGCAGATTGGTAAACGTTTTCTCTAGGACCTCTAACTCGTCATCAGAGATTTTTCTGTCAAACTCGACGATTGTCTTGTAGATTTTTTGTGCTGCCTCCGCTTTCTTTAATTTTCTAACCATATCTCTATCAGTGATGCACAAATTCAGAACTTTCACTTTACCATCTGCCTGTTTATTGATTGTTCGTGCAAGATTTCGTAAGTTTATAAATCGTTTTTTGGGTTTTTTGACTTCTATAATGAACGGTCTTCCAGATCCCAGCATGCGAGCGTCGACGTCTTCTCGTCCAGCCGCATGAAATGCAGTCTCTTCTCCACAGGTTTTTTGCAATGTTGGTCCTGCGATGATTTCTTCGACCGATTCTGAGTACATTTTTCCTGTCCCGTTGCATCGTGGGCACCCTTTTCCTCTGCATTCAGAGCAAAGCCATTTTGACTGCGGTATTCCTCGGGTCAGTTTTTTGTATTTACCCATGATATACAGTGGGTTTACTTGGAGTGTGACTTGTTTGGTGAATGGGTTGACGAGGACTACAACTTCTGGATTTGCGTATTCTGCTGTTTTTTGTGTGATTTCTGAGAGTTTCTTACCGATGTTACGACTAAATTCGTTCCTCATGCTTTCTCCGTGTTTCACAGCAAACTCAGCCTTAAACTCGTCTTCCCTTTCCTCCACTTCGGTTGGTAGTTCTATGCCGACTAGGAATGTGTCATACTCGTAGTCTTGCAATTTTTCCACTGCACTGTCCACTAGTTCTTGTAAGAGTTTAAATTGGCCCTCACAGAGATGGCATTCTCGCTTTTTTCCGACCCGTTTTTTCATTTTTCTTAATATTTCGGTAGCCATATCGAAGGATCCATTTGTTGCCATTGTTTTGAGGAGCGAGACCACTGCTTTTTCCCTTAGGAGCGCTAATTTATGGCCTTTCATGGTTAACATTAGCTTGAGGGCGTCACCTCGTTTTTTGTTGTCTACTCCGTAGCCTAGGAGAGCAAATTGTCTCCCTAAACAATGATTGCAGAGGGGATGTTTCTCAAGCATCTTTTGCGCCCTTTCAAGTATCTCCGTGAAGAATCATCCTCCTTTTGCTTGAACATGCTACAGTGTTTTTAGATGTGTTTTATTACGGGATTCTAAGTTTTTTTCCAAAAAATGGAAGCTTCTTCCTTCTCAATGTTTTCATCATCTTTCTCATCATTGAGTGCTGCTTAAGAAGTTCTTTCACTTCTTTCTCAGTAGTGCCTGCCCCTCGGGCTACACGCCGTATTCTGGATGCATTGAAGATTTTTGGTTTTTCCTTCTCAGTTGGCGTCATTGATTCGATGATTACCTTCCATCTTTCCAGCCGGTCTTCAGCGATGTCCATTTGGTCTTCGGGTATGTCGTAAGAAAGACCGGGAATCATCTTCAGAAGATGTCGAAGCGGCCCCATGCTTTTCACGGATTCGAATTGTTCGTACATGTCCGTGAGAGTGAATCTTCCGCTCAAAATCGCTCGCATCTTCTTCTCTGGAACCTTTACCTCTGCCTCGCGCACTTTTTCGACGAGCGTTTGGAGGTCGCCCATGCCTAACAGTCTGCCTACGAACCGTGATGGAACAAAGGATTCTATGTCGTTGATTTTTTCGCCTGTGCCAATGAATTTTATGGGTGCACCTATGGCTGCGACGGCTGAGAGTGCGCCTCCTCCTCTCGCGGAGCCATCTAGTTTTGCAACTAAAATTGATCCGATTGGTGTGGCTTCATGGAATGCCTTTGCTTGTATTGCTGCCTGTTGGCCTATTGTGCCGTCGACCACTAAGATCACTTCTGTGGGTTTGACTGCTTTTTCCATTTCTTTCATTTCTTTGATCAAGCTTGTCTCGTCTTTGTGTCGTCCAGCGGTGTCGACGAGAATCACGTCGTATTTGGGAAATTGTTCTAGTCCGTCCCGGGCAACTGTGACGGAATTTTTTGCTTTCGAGTCTCCGTAGACGGGAACGTTTATGCGTTTGGCCAGTTGTTCTAGTTGTGCGAGTGCCCCGGGTCTGTAGGTGTCAGTGCAGACGAGTGCTGTTTTTAGTCCTCTTTTTTGGAGGTACCTAGCAAGTTTTGCCGCAGCCGTGGTTTTTCCTGAGCCTTGTATTCCCACAAGCATGAGGATGTTTGTTTTTCCAGTTTTTATCTTCAGGGGAGTAGGTTTTTCGCCCAAGAAGCGTGTAAGTTCTTCGTAGACCACTTTTATTACGTGTTCTCGTCTGGAGACTCCGGGTGGAAGTTTTTCTCCTAAAGCCCTGTCTTCTATTCGTTTCGAGATTTCAAGAACAAGCTTCACGTTAACGTCCGCTTGGAGTAACGCCCGTTGAATGTCGCGGACCAACTCCTTTATAGTAGCCTCATCTACGATGGGAACTCGGAAAATCTTCTTTAACGCACTGTATAGGCCTTTTCCCAGCGTTTGGAGCGCCATCGTTTATTCATTGCCCTTTTTGTTCTTATGTTATATCTGTTTCTCTTCTCACACTTCTTTATTAAGTAAGTCATTTGTTGGTAAAAAACTGAGATGCGAAACGATGCTATTTTTGAGATGTGACTTTGCGCTCCATTCTGTAAAGGTGAGACCACTCATCAAAAGAATCTGAAAACAAACCTGCAAACAAAAAAAATCAAAGACAGTCTGCAGCACTTCACTAAAAATTCTTCTCAACTCTAGATGCCTGTTTGATTCTCATTCACCATAACCCTTTTTTCCCACATGAACAAATCTAAACATAGGAAACAAATCATGTCACAACCCGTAAGAATCATAGAAAAAAAGCCTATACCTACTCATGCATTGATGCTTTACGGACTTCCAGACGTGGGCTTAGTCGGGCTCATTGCAACCTCTTACATAATATCTGAACTCGACCTAGACGAAATAGCATACGTAGACTCAGATCTCCTCCCACCGGTGGTTGTATTACATGAAGGCCTGCCTCACGCTCCACTGCGAATCTACGGGGGCAAAAGCATAATCGCAGCAATCTCTGAGATGGCAATTCCCGCCGCGGGAATCCATTCTGTCATGCGGAAGCTTACCGAGTGGGCACAATCAAAAAAAGTGAAAATGGTTCTGTCAATCGGGGGGATGCCATTGGAAAACAGACAAGACATTAAGGAACCAAAGGTTTTTTGCGCCGCATCAAACAGAGACCTTCTCGATCTGTTAGATAAGAAAGGATTGAACATTTTGAAGGAAGGTTACATGGTTGGACCTCAAGCACTTACCATGCGATATTGCGCCGAGAGAAAACTCTCAGCCATAGCCTTTCTAGCCCAATCGTTTTACAACTACCCTGACCCAGAAGCGGCAGCCGCTGCAATCAACGAAGTTGCCAAAATAGCTGAACTGAAAATAGATGTCTCCAAACTGCTTGAGAAAGGAGAGGAAATTCGGTTGAGAGCGAGAGACATAATGAAACGAACTCAACGCGAATTGACCCACATGAAAAAGTCGCAGGAATACGACCTTCCGCTATACGTTTAGGAGGAAATGTATTGGCGTACAAAAGACAAAGAAAACGTTCAATCTTTGACATAATGAGCGATTACGTAGAAGACTTCAAAACTTGGGCTGAAGAAATAATCGAGTCTGCCACCAATCAGCGTCCTAGCTGGGACATCGAATCCTGTTCGCTTGAACCGCTATGCAACATTTTCATCACAACAAAAGAGGTAGTGGTCACCGCAGATCTTCCTTACGCAGAACCCAAAATGGTCAGGGTCGAGGCAATAGGTGAAAACATGATCGAAATAGAGGCAAAGATGAAACGAAAAGTACATTTCGACGACTTCGGCATTACCCATCGGAAGGGTGAGTTCTCCTCACTCCTTTGCCAACCTCGCATCCCAGTGCCTGTTAAGCCTGAACAAATGAAAATCTCCTTCAAACACGGTATTCTAGAAATACGTCTACCGAGGAAGAAGGGCTACGAAATCAAAGTAGAGTAACTGCATCGTTGCATGCATGCGTTTGTCCTTGCCGTAATGTTAATTCATCTATTCTTTAACCATTGTGCAACTTGTCTTAGTTGGGGGTCAGCAGTTTGATTGATTATCGGAATTTCTCGTGCACCGATTTTTTTGATAGATTGATATTTGGGCATTTGTGAAAAGATAACTCCAGTCCAATATCTTGTGCCTTTCAATGCTTGTTCTACTATTATGTCATTATGGGCTTGATATGGCAAGGCAAGAAACACTATTCCTTCTGCCCAGTTTAGTGCTATTTGCTCCCCAGATATTGCCATCATTTCTACCCTTTTGAAGAACTCCTCAATATGAAACTTTGTGCAATTGAGGATGACAATTTTCTTTATAGGTCGAAGGCTGATTTCAACTTTTTCGCTTTCTTCCATTCATGGGCCCTCCAATTGCATCAGAGTTTTCAAATTTTGCATACTTGAAAAATCTTTCAAAAAAAGAAGGAGGAATATGAGACTTCAGTGATTTGTTCATTCCTCTTTCTTCTTGCCCTTCTTACCTTTCTTCTTCTTTCCTTTCTTCCCCATCATTTATCACTCTTCTTCTTCGTCTT
>JAOUJL010000132.1 GCA_029883255.1 Candidatus Bathyarchaeota archaeon
GAACAGCTAAGCCTTAGGTTTCGCCATTTCTCCATCGAACACCTTTCTTAACAATACGATTGGCAAATATCCGTTTGCTGTGAGCGTGTCATGAAAAGACTTCTCGTTGTATTTCGGCCCCATTTCTTGCTTTACTTCTTCTCGTAACTGTAGAATCAAGTGCTTGCCTAGAAGATATGAAAGAGGGTAGCTAGGCAGTTGCGTGTACCATCGCACCTCTCCGATAGCTCCTTCTCTTGACATACCAACTTCTTTCACCAACATGTCAACAGCCTTGTCGAAGTTCATCTCCCCACGTGACAATTTAACGTCTACGATGATCCTTACGGCACGCAATATCGCATCGTTGATTTGTGCTAGCTTAGATTCTAGGCTTGCTACATATCCGTGTTCTATCATCATCTGCTCACAATAATGAGCCCAACCTTCGGTTGTCTCGTTTCCTTGAGCGAACATGTGTATCAGAGAGCTTCTGTTTGAGATTGCACCTTGGAGAAAGTGTCCTGGAAAAGCTTCGTGAACAGCAGTGTTTCGAATGCTTGCATAGTTTAGGTGGCTACCAAGGTTTGCAGCATCTTTAGGGCGAGTGACTATGTAAACGCCTATCATTGGCTTATCAAATCTTGATGGCATCCACAGGGCTGCGTAAGGGATAACTGGGGCCAAGAAAGCTGGAGTTTCCTCAACAAGCAACTTGTCCTCTTCATAAACGGTAGCGATATTCTTTTCAATGACGAATTGCTTTGCCTCTTCCATTGCTTCTCTAGTCGCTTTTAAGGCCTCTTCAAAAGTTTTAGGAGCCTTTCTTTCAATCATCTTTAGAACTTCCTCGACGCTTTTTGCAGGTGCGATCTGCGTCGCTATCCGTGCCCTTTCCTCTTTCAACTCCTTGAGGTATTTGGAGCCCAGTTGGAAAATTTCTTCCGAAGTCATTCCGAGACCGCGTAGTTGAATTAGTTTCTCGAATTTTTCCCTGCCTAAAGCCCAGTTTTCAATTGTCTTGGACATAAGACTTTGAAGCCACTGCATGTGTTCTTGAAGTGGTTGCGTTAGGTTGGTTGTGGCTTTTACCAGCCTCTTGTGAAGGATCTTGGAAATCTTGCCTTTTGTCGCTGCAACAATAAACTGGAATAATCCAGGTATCTGTTTTGCTGATTCGATGGCGATTTCAGTCCATAGCTTAACAGGCTTTGAATTTTCGAATCTCGATCGGAACTCTTCCAAATACATTGGCAATTTCTCAAGCCTTGCAATAATAGCGTCGATTCGCTTTTCTAAGGGTGCATAATCTCTAGTGATCATCAAAAAGAAGACACCGCCGATTTGGTCGAAGGCGTCTGGGTTCAGTTCGTGTGTGCGTTGCTCATAAAAACCGAATTTGTTCATTTTGACGGTATGTTCTAGTACGTGCCAGTCTGTTTTATTGGCATCCTCCAAATCATTGAAGTCTATCGTTTTCTTCATGCGCTTAACATGATCCTCAAGCATTCTCAAATCTTCAATAATGTGTGCTGTGTCCCCTCTTGGAAGCAAATAGTCGTACGGATCATGAAGACCTAAGAAGCTTGCGAAATGGGGGTTACTCTCGAAGAATTTATCTATCATCTCTTTTTTCAGGTCACCGAATTTCTCGTCTGCATTCAAGTTTTTCCACCCTGCCAACAACAAAGGAAGCTTTCACTATTAAACTTAAGCGAATGCGTGCTACCAACTACGCAGTCTTCACAGCCATCATGCGAGTAATGTGCGTGCGCATCGGTCGACTGCATGCACACAATCTAACGAATCTCTAAAATTAATCCATGCATGCAGAAGGGAGGCTAAAGAGAGGCGCTTCACCATCATTTGAATACGTGCATGTTTGGATAGTGTCCTGACTATGGTTGTACTGACCGCCCAGGGGGACCAAGCAGATGCACATATTCTCATGGTTTACGTGGCGTATTAGACACACCAGAACCACGTAGGATCCCAACCACTGGAAACTTCTCAAGGGCATCTCCACCGTGTGGAGCTTGCTCTAAGGCCTCCGTTAGATCCACGCCAGCGGTGTGAAGAACTTGGTGGGTTCCATCCTTCCAAAGAAAACTAGTTGATACATCGTACACCTTTCCCTTGTACACCACATATACTGGATTTCCGTTCTTCCCATTGTATTGGATAAGCTCTTCCTCAGTGAACTCCTTCATGTTCTGATTCCTCCAAGTGTGTGAGAAAGCGAGTTTTTCAAGTAAATAGGCAGTCTAGCAACATCATGATCACAAATCCCGTTATTAGACCGAAGGTTGCCTCTCTCTCAAAGCCTCTTCTATGGCTCTCTGGTATCATCTCATCGCTTACGACGAAAAGCATTGCACCCGCAGCAAAAGCAAGTGCCCAAGGCAGAACTGGATGGAAAATGGAGACGAGCGCAACACCCAGCAAACCCCCAACCGGTTCAACCAACCCAGTCAGTGTTCCATACCATAGAGCCCTACGTCGGCTATAACCTTCCCTTACCAAAGGCAACGCAACTGCAAGACCTTCGGGCATATTCTGAAGCCCAATAGCCATAGCTATCGTAAGACCAGCTGCCACATCTCCACCACCGAAGCTGACTCCCACCGCCAAGCCCTCTGGAAAGTTGTGGATGGTTATGGCTAGAACAAACAACCAGACTCTTGAAAGCCTCGAAGGAGGTCCTTCAGCGCCAAGTATCGGATGGAAATGGGGGATAAAACGGTCGATCAGGTGCAAAACAACGGCTCCAAGGGCAAGACCGATAACTACAACCCATGGACCACTCAAATCAATAGCTGGAACTATCAAACTAAATGAAGTTGCCGCCAGCATAACACCTGCCGAGAATCCGAGCAGAACATCCAACAACCTATCTGAAATCTTTTTAGCAAATAATACTGGTAAAGCTCCTGCACCAGTAGCTAGACCCGCAGCTAAGCTGGCTACCGTACCAAGCCAAACTATCTCCTCAATCATACGCACCACATAAGCCCATATCCAATATTTGTGAGATTCGAAAAAAAGAGGGAAGCGGGAGAAAAGGCTCTACTTGAGGAACTTGGAGACGAATGGTGAAGTGTCACCTCTACGCATGAAGTGGCCAGATGGGCCCTCACCTAGGAATTCGGAGAACCAAGATTCATGCTCAATTTCCTCGTTAAGAATGGCTTGAGATAAGTCATAGGTCCGATGGTCTTTGCCAGCGGTCAGGTTACAGATGTAGGTATATCCTCGCACCGCACATCGTTCAGCTTCCACCAACACCTTCAGCATTGCCATAGTATCAGTTGGGTCTTTTGGCAGTCTGGCGGGGGGACAGGCTGAAATATCATGAAAAGCCTTCATGTTATCTGGAAGCTTGCCCCCTAACTCGTATATGCGAGGAACAAGAGCCTCAAAGTGGTTACGATCTTCAACTCGAGCGACCTCTGCAATCTCCTTAATCCCTTCTCCCTCAAGTCCTATTAGATTACATCGAAGGATAGTATAATAGTAGTAGGTTGTAAGCTCGGCTGCGGCATTCTTGACCAATAACTCTACGAGCTGATCAACATTGATACCCGCCTTCTCCACCATTTCTCGAGCTACTTTGGCCATAATATCACCTCACGAATTGTAGTGATTGAAAGACTATTTAAAAGTAACAGATCATTCAAAGGTTAGATTCCGCGTGCATGTTACAACACAAAAAGCGTCCGAATGCGGCACAATGAATACGTTTGCGGAAACATCAAGTCCCCGATTTTTGGAGTTGAACACGAAATGTTCACGAAATAATGTTAAAATGTCCACGATCTATGTTAGTTCACTTATGCACGCAAGAGACTGTGCTCGTTCAGGTGAAGGTATGCTTCGCTTGCCCATTAAACATATATTGTTCTTGTTCAATCTAAAATGAAAAATAGGTGTCAAACTATGAGCGTCGATCCTTTGGCGACTCCTTGCTTACTGTACTGCGGGTCTTGCCGTTATTACATGACTAGAGAATGCAAAGGCTGTGGAAGTGAAGACCGAAAAGGTTGCAAGATATTCGATTGCTGTAAAACAGACAAGAAATTGCACTTCTGCACTGAGTGCGGAACCTTTCCCTGTCCCACATTGAAGAAATCAGTAGGAGTCCATCCGGGCTGGTTGGAAGATCAAGCAAAGCTTACACTAAAAAAGTAGTGATTGCCAAGCATTGGCTCGACAAAAAAATTAAACATTAATACAAGGATTATTGACGGGTGGTTGCAGTGAATTACGGACCCGCGTCAAAATACTACGATTTGTTTGCGTCAGGGGACGACGTAGACTTCTACAGAGAATTGGGTGTTAAACATGGAAGAAAAGCCTTGGAACTTGGGGTAGGTACCGGAAGAGTAGCGATTGAATTAGCCAAAGCAGATGTTACCGTGTGGGGAATTGACAACTCTAGTTACATGCTTAATGTGGCTAGACAAAAATTGAAAATGTCAAGCGCCTCCATTAGACAACGCGTAAGATTGAAGCTTGGAGATATACGAAACTTCAAACTGAAGGAGAAATTTCCCATTGTTTATATTCCATCTGCAACATTTGAACACTGCATAACACAAG
>JAOUJL010000133.1 GCA_029883255.1 Candidatus Bathyarchaeota archaeon
GCGTGCGGCATTCAGTGAGTAGCCGAAAGAGGGTGCTTCATGACTGGGCATTGCAGGTTTTGTAGACTAGCGAAAAAGGAAGCTCCTGCGAGTTACATTTACGAAGATGAAGACGTAGTCGCTTTTCTGGATATGAAACCGATAAACGAAGGCCACACGCTTGTAATACCTAGGAACCATTATGAGAATATTTATGAAATTCCAGAAGAAGAAGTTGCACACTTGTTCAGGATTGTGAAGAAAGTAGCATACGCGGTCAAGAAAGGGGTAAATGCTGAAGGAATCAGCATTGTTCAAAACAACGAAAGAGCTGCTGGTCAAATTGTATTTCATCTTCATGTGCATATTATTCCAAGTTATGGGGAAGCGAAGTCATGTCGACCCCGTGAAATATGTCAACCGAGTGAATTAGACACTGTAGCAGGTAGGATAAGACAATTCGTCTGAATTTGCATATGCATGCATTTTACAGGGGAGTGCGTCAGAAAGAAGTGATGGTCATCGCTGGTTGTCTTCGTAAAAATCTCTATAATCGCGCGGGCTCTAGAATAACTTCTTTTTCTTGAGAAGGATGGCTGATAGTGATTATACCACGATTAATATCAGTAGGATCGATGAGAATTCTGGGACGATAAATCCTGCGCATGCATGTTTTGGAGAACTTTTTATTTTGAGGTGGTGCGGGGTTCAGAAGTGATAGAGTGAGAGGAAGGTTACCGTCTGTCACTAGATTCGCTTTCCGCACCAATTCAATAATGTTTATGCAGAGGTTTAAGACATTAACGCAGTAATGTTCCATAGAGCATGCATGCACGTTGGATTCTTCTCGTTCTAGGTGCTTTCAAACTTGGGCGCGAGAGAAGAGATATGTACCGATACTTATCATCAATGCGTTGAAGCCTGCGAGCACTCCTAAGCTTATCAGCCACCCGAGCGGACCAAGCAACGGCGTTCCAACTCCTAACAGACACCATCGCAGCATTTCGACTCCATAAAACATGGGATCAAATAACATTGCGACTTGAAGAGGCAAAGGCACAGCATCTATAGGAAAGAACACGCCTGACAACATGAATAGTGGCCATATCACAAAGGTAGTCAATAGCTGGAATGCGTGGAAATCGTTAAGGGTTGACCCGATCGCCACACCTAGACCCACAAAGCCAGCCGTGATGAGTAGCATAACGCCTATTGCTGCAAGTGCTCCAAAGATCAAAGCTGGAGTTGGTGTAAAGGCACCCATGATTCCAGCGACCGCCATTAATATTATGCCCTGAATCGACGCAGTCACGGCACCACCGAGGATTTTGCCGAGGATAATGCTGGTTCGGCTGACGGGTGCGACTAGCATCTCTTTCATAAAGCCGAATTGGCGATCGAAAATAACTGAAACCCCAGAGAACACTGAGCCAAAGAGGAGTCCCATGCCAATAATGCCTGGTGCTAAATAAGAGAGGTAGCTAACTTTGCCGACGCCACCAATAAACCCACCTAGCCCCAAGCCGAATATTGCAAGGAAGAAAATGCTTTGAGCCACAGACGAGATAATACGCGCTTTTGCCCGCCAGTAGCGTTTCAGTTCTCGGAGTAAGACCACGTAAATTGCTTGACCAGATAATGGTTGAACCATTATGTTTCAGACTCCTCTTGAATGAAATTATTAGCCATGGGTCTGTCGCCCTCGAGCTTGCCGCATTATTCGGTGACGTCGTACCATCTCCATAAAGCTCCCTCGTTGATCTCTGATATTTCGTCCTGTTACTGAGATAAAGACGTCATCAAGTGTTGGTTTGTGTAGCTCCACTGATTCTAGAGCTACTCCAGCTTCATCTACTAGTTTAACGATGCTAGGGATTCGGTGTCCACCATCATCAACCAACAAGTTTAATCGCTTTGAACCCGGAGGTTGATTGCTGGAATTATTTTGGCTGATTGCACCTTGTGGCGGCATCTTCTCAAAGTGTTTAGGCATCTTGCTACCACCAGTGCTTCCAGGGCTTGTTCCACCCATCATCCCTGAACCAGCAGCCATTCCCTGCATCATATTCATCATCCTGCTTGCTGTGGTTTGATTGTCATCGATGGACACAAGATGAATGCGACGTATCCAATTCTTTTTCTCAAAGAGGGGACGCACTTTTGAAATCGTTTCAGGGGCTTTGAAAGTTAGGCTCACAACATCTCCTTCTAACTGTGCTTTAAGCTTGTCCGGTGTGTCCAGCGCCACGATTTTGCCGAAGTCAATGATGAGAATGCGGCCGCAGAGATAGTCTGCTTCTTCCGTGTAGTGCGTGGTCAGAATGATCGTGATTTTCTTCTCTTGATTCAGACGTTGGATGTGTTCCCAAATGGAACGACGAGTCTGGGGGTCGAGACCCAGTGTTGGCTCATCCAAAAAGAGAACTTCGGGGTGGTGGAGTAATCCCCTTGCTATTTCCAGTCGCCTTTTCATACCGCCGCTATAAATCTTTACGAGGTTGTCAGCGCGATCAGTAAGTTGGACTACCTCCAACATTTCTTCAATCCGTTGCTTTCGTAGACTTCGATTTAGGTTGTATAGTCGCCCATGGAAGTCTAAGTTTTCGCGGCCAGTTAATTCTATGTCCAGCGTCGGGTCTTGGAATACATATCCTATACTTCGGCGGACTGCGTCTGGTTCTTTAACAATGTCATGTCCGTTTACAGTGGCAGTGCCGCTGGTTGGTTTCAACAGTGTTGACAGCATATTTAGTGTGGTCGTCTTGCCAGCTCCATTAGGGCCAAGAAATCCTAGAATTTCGCCTCCCTTTACAATAAAACTTATTTCATCTACTGCCCTAACTCTGCCGTCGAAAACCTTGGTTAATCCGTTGACTTCAATAGTGTCAGTTTTTGCAGAACTCATTCTACATACGCGCGCCCTTCAGTTTATACATGGATGATTTCAGCAGACTCCTATTTATCGGTTATAGTTTTGCTTTGCTGCATGCATGTATATTTCTTGGAAAGTATTTGTTGGTCCATAAGCCAAGTTTGGTGAGAGAGTATACGTGCGCTACTTGGGCAATTTATAAAAGAACAACTCTGATTTTACTTGAGCGTTGAAGGTGTTCTCTGATGGTGCGTGCTGATGGCAATACAAACATTAGTTATCTCATCTCGAAAGTTAGAGAATTTCTTGAGGAAAGAGACTGGAAGAAATATCAGAACCCAAAGGATCTGGCCGAGTCCATTTGCATTGAAGCGGCTGAGCTTCTCCAGCTTTTCCAATGGGTTAAACCTGAAGAATGCAAAAAGTTCAGAAACAAGCCGTCGGAAGTGCAACGAATCAGAGAAGAACTTGCTGATGTCGGCATCTACTGTCTCAGCATGGCAAACACCCTTAACATCGATCTCACCAGTACAATTCTTGATAAACTAGAACGAAACAAAAAGAAATATCCAGCTGAACTTTACAAGGGAAAAGCCTACCTCACCTCATAGAAGTTGCATG
Source organism: Candidatus Bathyarchaeota archaeon (assembly GCA_029883255.1). Next base: position 3,473 of record JAOUJL010000133.1, read on the forward strand.
CATGCAGAGTAAATAATGTTGATGTTAATGGTAAGAACCTGCAAAACTAATCCATGCATGTATGCGCTTGTTCTGTTTATTTTCTAATTTTTCACTGCTGTTGGATGGACCGTGTGGTTGCAGTAGGGGCATTTTCCCCATCCCTTTGCTCGGCTTGCCTTCCATTGGTTCTTGCAGAATGGACACTGTAGCAAGACTTTTTCTTCTACATGGAGGACTTTTCGGCTGAATGCGAGTACAAGAATCCCAAGAACTAGAGTAGCAGTTCCCATCATGGTCAGGTGCATCAGTTTCAACCGGACACCGAGGCCAAGGTCAAACTCTTTTGTCCAGAGATGTTGCTCTAAGGCTGGGAACACACCGTTTGAAGTGGACACGTTTGGCATTGCACTCCATAATATGGCCACGAGCACAGTTAATCCGACAAGGCAGAGTGCGAAGCCTAATGCGTAACCAGTTATGTAGCGTGTAGTAATTTTTCTCATGAAACATCAAGACTAGGTTGAAAAGTTATTCTTATTTGGTTTATGAAGTTAGGATAAACAGATAGAGTGCATGCATGCGCTAGGAACCGCTTAATCTCTTTACTTCCTTCACCGCCTCTACTGCGACCTCTATCATATCTTCATCTGGCTCTCTCGTTGTCAGGCGTTGGAATGCTAAGCCTGGCTTTGTCAAGATTCTCGTGATTGCAGAGTTTTTGTGTCTGTCGCTGAGCTTCAGAAGCTCGTAAGATATGGCTCCAATCACTGGGATTAGGAGCACTCTGTATGCGAGTTTTGCAGCAAACCCTAGATCGGGCATGATTGAGAACAACAAGATGCTTACAAGCATAACAATGAAGATGAAAGAGGTGCCACACCGAGGATGCAGTCTGGAGAATTTCTTTACATTCAAAACATTCAATGCTACCCCAGCTTCGTGTGCGTTGATTGCCTTATGTTCTGCGCCATGATACTGCAGTATTCTCTTGAATTCGCTCCACATGGACACTAATGTTAGGTATAGGAGAAAAATCGCAAGGCGTAATACGGCTTCTACAATGTTGAAAATCACTCCCGTGAGATTGAACAAAGTAGTTAGGAGGAAGGGTACTATGAAG